>CAZEBL010000145.1:0-8009 GCA_964510325.1 uncultured Melioribacter sp.
CTTAGAGATCCGGCGATTATATTCTTTATCATCGGATTGCTTGCCGGAATAGTTAAATCTGATTTAAAACTTCCTGAAGCTATTTATGAAATAATTAGTATCTACCTTTTACTTTCAATTGGATTGAAAGGAGGAGTTCAATTAGCTGAATCTAATCTTTCTTCTCTTGTTATTCCAGCAATTGGTGCAATTTCTGTCGGATTAATTATTCCCATAATAGCTTACCTATTATTGAGAAGAGTCGGTAAATTCAATCGCGCTGATTCAGCTGCAATCGCAGCACATTATGGATCTGTTAGTGCAGTTACATTCGCCGTGGTATTAATTTATTTAGATAGAATAGGTGTTAAGTACGAAGAATTTACAACTGTTCTTCTTGTGTTACTTGAAATTCCCGCTATTGCAATCGGAATTTTTATTGCACGTTTAAGAGCAAGCAACACCAGAGTATCTTACGGCAAACTTGTTCACGAAGTTCTGTTCGGAAAAAGTATCTATCTATTATTAACCGGATTAATAGCCGGATATATACTTGGCCCGGAAGGCATTAAACCTGTTAAGATTGTATTCTTCGATCCATTTAAAGGTGCATTAACTTTCTTTCTACTGGAAATGGGACTTGTAGCATCAAGGAGATTATCCGATTTGAAAAGTGCCGGTTCGTTTCTAATAATGTTCGGAATATTAATGCCCCTAATTTCCGGATCAATCGGAACAGTTATCGGTTATTACGCCGGCCTATCAATAGGCGGAACAGCAGTTCTTGCAACCTTAGCCGGAAGTGCCTCTTATATTGCAGCACCGGCAGCTATGAGAATAGCAGTTCCTGAAGCTAACCCGACTTACTATCTTACTGCATCGCTTGTAATTACTTTTCCATTTAACCTAATAGTTGGAATTCCGGTTTATCACTGGATGTCTGTAATGATTCATTGAGGAAATATTATGCAAAAAAAATTAGTTACTATTATAACCGAATCCATTTTGGAACAAATGATAGTTGAAGACCTCAGAAAACTAGGAGCCAAAGGATATACTATTGTTGAAGCTCGCGGTAGTGGTGCGCACGGTACAAGAAGTGCCGACTGGGGACAAAACCAGAATATTCAGATTGAGGTTATCTGCAACGAATTGACTGCTCAACAAATTATTGAACACTGTCAGAAAAATTATTATTCAAATTACGCAATGGTAATTTTCACAACAGATATTCAAGTATTACGCTCGGACAAATTTTAATTGGAGATAAAATGAAAGAGTTAAATGCAAACCAGAAATTATTATTAGTATCGGCAATTATAACAATAGCCGGCATAATATTATCCGGACCAATAGGAATATTATTAACACAGATTAAACCACAACCCGCCTGGCAAGGAGAAAATATTTTTGTTGCTAATTATCACTATGTTCAAACATTACCATACGTTTTTGGTTTTATATTGTTGTTTGGATTCACGCTTTTCATTTCAACATCCTTCCGTTTAGCATCAACCGGTCCGCAGAAAGTCTTACGGATTGCAGCAAATATTTTTACCAGTGCATATGTTGTAATGGTAGGACTTAATTATGCGTTTCATATTGCATTAGTTCCGGCATTAATTTATAAAAGTCCTTCGTTCGCTTCTTTATTTACGATGGCAAATCCACAATCAGTTGGCTGGATATTGGAAATGTTCGGTTATGGATTCTTAGGAGTTTCAACAATATTAATTGCGCCAGTGTTTAGAAAAGGAACACGAATGAAACTGATCAGATATTTACTTATTACTAATGGAGTAATTAGTATTCTTGGGGCAGCAGCAACTACGCTTGGTACAACATGGTTAATGGAGTGGCCCGGAATTGTTAGCGTTGTTATATGGAATTTGTTAATTCTTGCAATAATGATCTTAGTAATTATAGATATTTATAAAACAAAAATTGCTGAATAATAAAATTGAATTGGGAATTTAATTCTCAATTCCCTATCCGCCAGAAATCCGTCGGATAAGTTCTAAATTTTCAATTGCTGTTTAATAACCGGCTGCCTGTCCGTCCTTTCTGGATTCTGAAGCGCCGTAATAAACCTTATTAACTGCATCAAACATAATTGCCTGATATCCGCCATAGTTACCAACATCGTAACGGACTTTGTGCCCCATCTTAATTAATTCGCGGATAACCTCATAATCAAATGCAGATTCAAGACAAACCTCGCCGCAATCAGTCATCTTCTCTCCAGTCGGCTCCGATGATCCTTCGTGAAGAATTCTTGGTGCATCACCAGCTTCCTGAATATTCATACCAAAATCAATTATGTTCATTATTATCTGAACATGTCCTTGTGGCTGAGTTGCACCACCCATAACACCAAAACTTAAGAACGGTTTTCCATCTTTTGTAACAAATGCCGGAATGATTGTATGAAACGGTCTTTTGTGAGGTTCATAAGTATTGAAATGTCCCTCTTCAAGCATAAACATTTCTCCTCGGTCCTGAAGAACAAAACCAAGTTTGTAAGGAGTCATCCCGCTTCCCATTCCTCTGTAATTGCTTTGAATCAGGGAGATCATATTTCCTTCTTCATCGGCAACAGTTAAGTAAATTGTATCGCCTTCTTTAAGTGCCGGGTTTCCAGCGTCAAATGTTCGTGCAGATCGGTTATCATTTATAAGTTTTCTTCTCTGCTCTGCATATTCCTTGGAGATTAATTCCTTAACAGGAATTTTGTTGAATTCCGGATCTGCATAGAATTTTGCACGATCTTCGAATGCAAGTTTTTTAGCTTCAACGAAAAAATGAATGTGTTCCTTAGATCCGAAACCGAAATCTTTAACAGGATATTTTTCTAGAATGTTGAGCATTTGTAATGCTGCTATTCCCTGTCCATTAGGAGGTAATTCCCACACATCATAACCGCGGTAGTTGGTAGAAACCGGTTCAACCCATTCGGATGTATGATCTGCCATATCTCTATAAGATAAAAAACCGCCAACCTCTTTCATGTAAGCGTCAATTACTTTTGCAACTTCGCCTTTATAAAAATAATCTCTTCCTTCATTTGCAATTTTTTCATATGTATTTGCCAGATAAGGATTTGTCCACATCTCTCCCTTCTTGGGTCCTTTGCCGTTCTTCATAAAAATTTCTTCGAATCCCGGGAATCGCTTTAATGATTGAGCATTCCTTTGCCAGTAATAAGCAATTAACTCCGAAACCGGAAATCCTTCTCGTGCATATTTAATAGCAGGAGATAAAATTTCTTTCATGGGCAGTTTACCAAATTTTTTATGAAGTTCGAACCATCCATCAACTGCACCGGGAACACTAACCGGTAATGGTCCTAATGGCGGAATATGTTTAATATTATTTTTCTTGAAATATTCGAGAGTTAATGAGTAGGGCGATCTACCGCTTGCATTCAAGCCAAAAAGTTTTTGATCTTTTGCACTCCACACTATTGCAAAAAGATCTCCACCAATTCCGCTGCCGGTGGGTTCCATCAAACCAAGACATGCATTTGCCGCAATTGCAGCATCAATTGCACTTCCTCCTTTCTTTAAAATATCCAGCGCAGCCTGAGTTGCAAGAGGTTGACTTGTAACTGCCATTCCATGTTTTGCAATTACTTCGGAACGTGTTGCAAACTTTTTTCCGGTTATTCTATCCTGTGCAAAGTTAATTGTGCACATTAATACAATTATTAATAGAGTTATTTTTTTCATGTAAATACCTGTTAAATTTAATTGTAAATTAACTTATTGATTGGAAAACCTAAAGTGAATTTTGTAAATATTTTAGTAATGAATTCTACCGACTTATTTTTTTATCACATAAATGACAGGAGGAAATATGTTATTCATTATTGCATTAATTGTAGCAGTAGCTTCTTTCTTTGCATATAAGAGTATGAGAAAATATGGAAAGTACCAGGAAGCAAGATTTTCCTTGATTGGTTTAGCCGTTGGAATTGTAGTTGCATTCCTACAATTATTTACTGTTGTACCCGCCGGTACTGTTGGAGTGGTTGATTTCCTTGGAATGGTAAGCGAAACAACTCTTAAATCTGGTGTAAACTTTGTCAATCCGATGGCTCGCGTAATAATCTTCAGTACAAAAACTCAGGAACTTAAAGAAGTAATGAACGTTCCATCCCAGGAAGGTCAGAATGTTCAACTTGAAATAAGTCTTTTGTTTTCACTCGACCCTGAAAATGCTTCAAAGATTTATAAAACAGTTGGCGAAAATTATGGGGAAATAATTTTAATTCCGCAATTCCGTTCTGTAGTAAGAGGCACAACTGCAAAGTACGATGCAAAAGCATTATACACTTCTTCGCGTGAAGTTCTTGCTCATGAAATAAAAGATGAATTAGAAAAGTTGGTTGGACCAAGAGGAATATTAATTGAAGCAGCTCCATTAAGACAGATTGCTTTGCCTCCCGGTCTAACTGCTTCGATAGAGGAAAAACTTAAAGCAGAACAGGAAAGTCAAAGGATGCAATTTGTTCTTGAACGTGAAAAACAGGAAGCTGATAGAAAAAGAATTGAAGCCAAAGGTATTGCGGACTTTCAGGATATCGTTGCTCGCGGTATTAGTCAGCAGCTATTACAATGGAAAGGAATTGAAGCAACCGAAAAGCTTGCTAATTCGCCGAACTCAAAAGTGGTTATTATCG
Organism: uncultured Melioribacter sp.; assembly: GCA_964510325.1. Lineage (GTDB taxonomy): Bacteria > Bacteroidota > Ignavibacteria > Ignavibacteriales > Melioribacteraceae > DSXH01. The sequence continues at coordinate 4,661 of CAZEBL010000145.1, forward strand.
GTGCCGGCAAAGATGGATTACCTGTTATTTTAGGAAACCAATAACGGGAAAAACTAGAAAAAAGTCCGCTTTTTGCGGGAGCGGACCTTTTCTCTTTAAAAAGAAATGATTGTTTTGTTATATTTGCGCCGTGAAAAGATTATTTCACATATCGTTTGCAATAATCTATTTGTTTCTAACAACGGGATTTACCATTACAGTCCATTACTGCGGCGGAATGGTAAGCGATGTAAGCGTTGTTAGAACTTACGGCGATCAGGATCCTTGCGGATGTGACAATTCGTGTGCCGATTCATGCTGTAAAGATGAAGTGCAATCAATTAAAATTGCCGATTCTCATAAATCCGAAGCAAAGTTCGATCAAAATTCATTTCATTCGATCCTTGCGGTTTTAGACTCTGAGTTTTTTGCGTTCGACACAAATTCAGATCGCAACCAACCAATTCTTAATTTTTATTCGGATACAAGTCCGCCTTCTTTATATCTTCAGAACTGTTCATTTCTAATCTAGAATTTTTCTCCTATCAATTCTTTAATTAAAGGGTGTGGTGTATACTATCCGTTCCCAAGAAAAAAATTTATTAATGGAGAAAAAATCATGAAAAAGATCTTTTTATTATCAATCACATTATTAATAGCCTTTGTAACATTAATTGCACAGGATTCCAAGGTAATCGAAACAGAATTTAAGGTTTTTGGTAATTGCGGTATGTGTAAAACAAGAATAGAGAAGGCAGTAAAAATTAAAGAAGTTAAATATGCTAAGTGGAATAAAGATACAAAAATGTTAAAAGTAGCTTTCGAATCAACAATTGATGTTGACTCGCTTCATAAAAGAGTTGCAGAAGTTGGTCATGATACAGAAAAATTCAAAGCTAAAGATGAAGTATATGCGGCATTACCTAAATGCTGTTTATACCGCGATAACCCTAAGACTCATTAATTATTATTAACTAAAGAAGAAGAAAAATGAAACGTAAAATATTCATATTACTTATAACTCTTTTATCAGTACAAGTCTATTCACAGGAATTGATTACCGGTTCTGTAAAAGAGAAAGATGACAAAGGAATTATTAAACCGCTGATTGGTGCTAACATAATCTGGCAAGGTACTTCAAAAGGAACAACAACTGATAATAATGGTTCTTTTGAAATACCAGTAACCGGCGAATCGAATACGTTGATAATTAGTTTTATCGGTTACAAAACTGAAAAGATAGTTATTACGAGTCAGCGTAAAATTGAAATAATTTTAGAATCCGAATCGAAAGAATTATCCGACGTAGAAGTTGTGGGGCAGCAGAACAGTTCATTTCAGGATTACAAAGGAATTGAAAACACCACAATTATTACCAAAAAGGAATTACAGAAAGCAGCATGCTGCACTCTTGCGGAGAGCTTCGAAACAAATCCTTCAATTGATGTTTCATTTACCGATGCAGTTACCGGCGCCCGGCAAATTGAAATGCTTGGACTTGCCGGAATTTATTCGCAGATTTCAATGGAAGCTCTTCCTTACATAAGAGGTTTGATGTCTAATGTGGGCTTATTCTTTGTGCCCGGTACATGGATTAATTCTATCAATGTTTCGAAAGGGATTGGTTCCGTATCGAACGGATTTGAGTCAATTACCGGACAGATAGACATCGATATGCAAAAACCATTTAACGATGCTGAAGATAAACCGGGATTTGTAAATCTATATGGTGATAACGATCAGCGATTCGAAGGCAATTTAAATTACCGTTATAAAGTGAACGATCACCTATCTTCAATGACTCTTTTGCATGCCAGCTCAAGACAGCATCGAAAGGATATTAATTCTGATGCATTTATCGACATGCCCACTTTTAACACATTTAACTTTATGCAAAGATGGCAATATCTTTCTTTCGAAGGTTGGGAAAGTCAGTTCGGGTTCCAAATTGTAAATGACAAAAAGGAAGGCGGTACAACTAATTTAGAATCCGGAATAAGTCCCGTTTATAAATTCGGCTCAACCAATAAATTCCTTAACCTATATGGTAAAACCGGATATATTTTTCCCGATGAAGAAGGTAAAAGTATCGGCTTTCAGTGGTCTTACAACAGTTATGATAACTCATCACACTTTGGGAACAAATACTATAACGGTAACGAAAAAAATCTGTACCTGAATTTCATTTACCAATCTCATATCCTCAGCGAAGAGCATTTGTTCCGTGGCGGAGTAAGTTTTGTTTATGATGATTTCCAAGAAACCTTTATCAACAATAATTATAACCGTATAGAAAGAATTCCCGGGGCTTTTGTTGAATATACTTTCAAACCAAATACAGAGTTAACAGTTGTAACTGGTCTTCGTGCAGATATTCATAATCATTTCGGAACATTCTTCACACCAAGAATTCATATCCGTTATAGTCCTGATGAAGACTGGGTTATAAGATTGGCTGCAGGAAGAGGTTATAGAACATCTAATATTTTTGTTGAATACTCATCGAGCTTTGCAAGTTCGCGATCAATTAATATTGTCCGATCTAATAATTTCGGATACGGTTTGAACATGGAATCTGCATGGAATTACGGGTTAAATATTACTTATTATTTCTTATATGATTACCGCGATGCAACAGTATCGTTTGATATTTATAGGACAAATTTTGATAAGGTGACTATTGCAGATATCGATTCCGATCCACGCAAAATCATTTTTTCTACTGTTGATAATGGTGCACACTCAACAAGTTTTCAGGCAGAACTTAATATAGAGCCGATTAAATTTTTTACTACACGTTTAGCATATCGATTTATTGATGCGCAGCAATTAATAAACGGATCGTGGAAAGAAAAACCATTTTCGGCAAAACACCGTGCGTTGTTTAATTTAGCTTATTCAAGCGAAAGAGAATCGATGGACGATCCGCAGATGCTTTACGATTTAACAGTTCAGTGGTTCGGTTCAAAGAGAATTCCTTCAACCGAAACTAATCCGGTAGGTCTTAGAGCAAAATCGAATTCACCTTCTTTCTTTCTTGTGAATGCTCAGGTTACACGTTCATTTTCCGGTTTGTTCGATTTTTATATCGGTGTTGAAAATTTATTCGACTTCCGTCAAACTGATCCGATAATAGATGCGGGCAATCCAAATGGACAGTTCTTTGATGCCTCATTAATCTGGGGTCCAGTTAGCGGAAGAATGGTCTATGCCGGATTGAGATATAGAATTTAATCAAATTGATTAATGACCGATTTGAGATGCTGAATACTTGATGCTGGATACTCGACTTTATTTGAGTATCCGGCATCAAAAGTTTTATTTTTGTAAAAGTGATTTCAGCAATAATCGAGTATAAGCATCCAGCAAT
>CAZEBL010000146.1:0-8002 GCA_964510325.1 uncultured Melioribacter sp.
AGAACAAATTAACATACTTTCAATTCACAGCGGTAATATACAAAAAAAAAAAAAATCAAAATTCCAAGCAAACCAAACGAATGGTGAATGTTAGTATTTTGATGTATCTAAAATTGGAAATAAATAAACGGCTGGATATCTGCAGACTTAAATTGTGCGGCAATCCATATTACTATTACGAGTAATAAAACTTTGCCGAACAATGGAATCGAAGAGGTAAATTTAATGCCAATCTTTTCAAGTCTGGAAGGGAGGAAATGGAAAAGGTAACCGGTAACAATTAATCCGAATATAAGAGGAAGCTGCTCTACAAATTGTATAAAAACCTCACCGTGGAAAAATGTGGCAATCTGATCGAGCATATCAATTACTGTCTGGAAATCCCTGTTCTTAAAAACCATAAATGAGAAAGCGACTAAATGGAATGTAATAAACACTTGGAAGAACTTATGAAATTTTGTGTTATAAATTTTTAGTGCGGTTAAAATTTTAACACGTGGTTTTTGTATTAACATTGCAAAGGACATCATAAATCCATGTAATGCACCCCATAGAATAAAATTCCATCCGGCACCGTGCCAGATTCCACAGATTAAAAATGTAACGAATACTGCAATTACGTTGCTAAATGTTCTAAGGGTTCTGTATTTCATCTGAATCGGTCTAAAGAGATAATCGAGCAGCCATTTTGATAATGAGATGTGCCATCGCCGCCAGAAATCTGCTATGCTTGTTGCCTTAAACGGGTAATTGAAATTTTCCATCAACTTGAATCCGAATAACAATGCAATACCAATCGCTAAATCGGAGTAACCTGAAAAGTCGCAATAGATCTGCAAAACATAACCATAGATGGCAAGAAGATTTTCAACACCCGTATAGCGCAACGGGAAATCGAAAATACGATCGACAAAATTTATGCTTATGTAATCTGCAACAACTACTTTTTTTAACAGACCCAAACAAATAAGGAATATTGCCTTGCCGAAATCTTCCCTTGAAATAAAAGGTTCCTTTTCTATTTGTGGAAGAAAATCTGAAGCACGGTCGATCGGTCCGGCAAGTATGTTCGGGAAGAAAGAAACATATAATAAAAAGTTTCGGAAACTTCCGGTCGGCTTTAATGTGTCGAAGTAAACATCGAATACATAATTGAGCGACTTAAATGTATAGAATGAAATTCCAATTGGAAGAAAGATATCGAGCGGACTGAAATCCTTTTGTGCAATGTCGCTGAATATCTGTAAAATGAAATTAGTGTATTTGAAATACGCAAGTATTCCAATGTTAATTAGAATTGCAAGAAAAAGGTGAAGACGCTTTATTGAAAAATTTTCTGTTGATGCAATCCATTTTGCAAAGAAAAAATTGATTACGGCAGAAACTATAAGAATTGAAGCGTAATAACCGGTTGACTTATAATAAAAGTAAAAAGAGAAGAATATTAAAAACCCGATTCTTAAAGACGGCTTTTTCAGAAGAAAATTATAAATGAGGAGGAAAAAGAAAAATAAAATGAGGAACAATCCGGTTGTAAAAATTAATGGATCGTCCGGATTGTAAGAAAGAATCTGCAGAATTTTATTTGTGTCTATGTTCAAAACAGGATTAAGATTATTTATTCAATTTAGAATCGAGCATTTTCTGCAAGTCGCCAACACACTTAAGGCGCAACAGCTCGTAGCTTTTAAATTTCACGTTGAATTTTTCTTCGACAGCGAGAATAATATTTATATGATTTAATGAATCCCAGCCCGGTACTTCCGGCGCAATGGTTTCATCTTTAAGATCAAAGTCGTCCAGGTTAAGCTGCTTTAGTATTACTGCCTTTAGTTCTTGTGAAATCATTATCTGCTCCAGACTTGTGGATCGTTACCACTAATTAATCTTTCTTTGTTTGCTTTACGGCTCGGTTTACCGGATGAACTTTTAATAAGCCATCTTGGAGGTACAAGGTAAACTTTATGAATTATTATGTCAATACTCATTCCGGCTTTTAGAATATTCATTCTAACTTTATTCTTTTCTTCATCGGTCTGTGCATTTGTTTCGGAAACAACAGCAACAAACTCAGTTCCCATGTTAAGATCTTCTTCGCCAAATGCTATTGTTCTTCCGGGTATAAGTCCTTCTACTCCATTCATAACATCTTCAATGTCTTCGGGATAAATGTTTTTACCGGCGACAATAATTATATCCTTCTTTCTACCGATAATATAATATTCACCTTTCCACCGGAATCCGTAATCGCCGCTATAGTACCATCCGTTCGAAACAACCTCAGCGGTTTTTTCTGGATAATTTCTGTAGCCATCAAACATCGAAACAGAAGTAACAGCAATTTCGCCAACTATACCGTCTTCAATTTCATTTCTGTTTTCATCAACAACTTTTAAGTCGCATTCGTTTATTGGATGCCCTGATGAAACACAAACTCTAACTACAGATTTGTCATTTGCAAGTTTCATAAAACCGCGCGATAGTTCGTTTCTATCAACGCTAAGTTCAGGAATCGGTTTGCCGGGCGTTGTAAGTGTTGCACCAAGAGTAACTTCTGCCATTCCATATAATCCGGCAAGTGCGTTCGGATTTAATCCGTATTTCTTAAAACGGGCAATAAATTTTTCATGACTGTCGTGTCTTATCGGTTCTGCAGCATTAACCATAATACGTAAGCTCGATAGATCAATTCCTTCCAACTCCTCTTCATCAATTTTCTCTGCAAGAACATTATATGCAAAGTTAGGAGAAAATGTTGTTGTGGCTTTTTCTTTTGAAATTACTTCCGGAAGCAAAACCGGTGCAAGAACCCATTCGAACGGATCAATTTGAATTGTTGTAATTCCATAAGCGAGAGGAATTTGGTATGCTGCTATCAATCCAAAATCGTGATACAAAGGTAACCAGCTAACAATTTTATCGCGCTCTGTTAGTTGTAAAGCACCGCCTAAATTTTTAACATGGTTTAATATTGCACGGTGAGAAAGGACAACCGGTTTTTGCAATCCAGTTGTTCCAGACGAGTGTTGAAGTAGCATCGGGTCGGTATCTTTTATTTGAGAAGCAACCGCTTCAACTTCATTATCAAGTTTTGAATCGACTTCACCGTCTAAATCCCATTCAAGAGGGAAATAGACCGCTTTAATTGTACTACCGGGTTTTTCAATTAATGGTTTTATTATCGGTTCAAGCTCACGTTCGGTTAAAATGTAATCGAGTCCAGAACGCTGCGCCATTCCTTCAAGTCCCTGTCTGAATTTATCGGGATGAAGTCGGGGATTAGGATATGCAAGCACTGCCGGTAAAGCAGCGGTGCGTGAGATTCCAAGATAGAGCGGATAAAATTTTGGATTATGCCGAATGATTGTTGCGCATACTTCGCCCGGTTTAATTCCCAGTTCTCTAATCTTAACAGAAAATTTCTTTGCCGAATGAATAAGGTTTTTGTAAGTCCATCTAAACGGTTCCTGTCCCGCTACCCAATGAACGATTGCATCGCGATCCGGATTTCTTTCCGAATTTAATTTCCAACGCTTCCAGAGAGTTGGTGCTTCTTCAATTTTAAAATTGAATTCACTCATCATTTATCCCGAGGGTTAATTGAATGTCTGGTTAACAAACTTTATATATTAAAACTAATTTTGCCACCAATTACACTAATTTTTATAAAATTTTATTTAAGCTATTTTCGTGTTAATTGGTGAATTTCGTAGCGCAATTAAAAGTAATTCATCTTACACTTATTTATATCTCTCAAACTCAGATATAAGCGATTCAAGAAAGAGGTTTGCAATTTTAGCAGCCCCCTGATCATTAAAATGAATATAATCTTTAAATGCCAATGGCGGGTTAGCATTAACCCATTTAGGCATAGAGTTTTCGCCGCCCATCGCATCGAACATACTCCATAATGCAACATCGGCTTGCTTTGCAATATTCTTTTGTGTCTCTAACAATCTTAAAATAGTTGGATCGGTTACAAAGTTAGAACCTTTCTTCATTGCTTTATCATGAACACTTATCATTAAAATACTTGTTCTTGGGAAAGCTTGTTTAAGATGATTAATAACTTTTAACATTTCGCGTTCGTACCACGAATAATCAGTTTTACTGGAACCGGCAATGTTTAAACCGAATTCTAATATTATCAGTTTATAATCAAGATATTTTGCAAAATCTTTTAACATTGTCTGGGAGATCTGTCCAATATCAACGCCGGTATTTCCTCTTAATGGTAGGTTATCAATATAAAGTCCGGTTTCATTTTCAAGACTAACACCGTAAAAGTATGCTTGATCTGCCAACGGGAATTCTAATTTAACAACTTTGGCTCTGCCCGTAGGCTTCAAAACAATTTCTTGAATTCCACTTCCTGTTTTCAATTGAGCAGATTGTTTAGCTCCGCCGTCAAACGAATAAAATATTTGAGAGTTCTTTGCATTGGCATAATATAATCTTACAACTGTAAAATCTTTTAATGATCTTCTGGCTCTTGTTGTTTCGTATTGAACCCATGCATTTCCTTTTGGTATTGCAATTTCACCGCTAATGCCGAGTGGTAATCCCTTGGGATTATTTGTGTAAAGCGCGGCACTTTCCCAGTTATCAGAAAAACTATGTTTTGTTGTTGTTCTAAATGTTATATCCTGAGAAACAATACCAAGCCAGCCTACTCCGTTGCCTCCGAATCTTTTTTGAAGCTCTTCGCGAATATCGGCTGTAATTAAATCTCCTTCAATTGCCGAATCACCATAATGTGCAATACGAACAGGTTTTGTTTTGCTGTTCTTTAATGCATCAAAAAAGTAAGAGAGCTGTTTAGTATTACCGATTAATGGGGTTCTTACACCTTGAACCGGTAAACTATTTGAAGTCACATTTTCCGTTTTTAATGATCCAATCAGGTTAATTAAAGAAGCCAATGGATTTATTTGTGCGGAAGAAATGGTGGATTGATAAGGTGTTTTAAAATTTATGTTTTCGTTTAATTCATTATTCCCGGTCTCATTTTTAATATCAGAAAAAATATCAATTTGCCGTATGTTTATTCCGGCGAGTTCGAAATTAATATTTACAAAGGAGATCAGATAAAGAATTATGATAACAAATGTAATTAATGTTAGCGGTTTTTTAATATTGTTGTCAGGGTTCATTGTAATTCCTTCTCATAATCTGAATAGACAGACTACATTTTATATTTTATTAAAATTCGTTCAACTTCTCTTGCCCAGATTCTATATCCTTCGGCATTAAAGTGAATACCATCCCAGGTTAATTCAGGTCTTAAAAATTTATCCCTTGTTGATGTCTTAGAATTAAGATCAATATAATCAATATTATTTTTTTTAGCATAATCGGAAAGAAGATTGTTCAGTTTATCAACTTCTTTGTTCCTTCCGGCATTATTTTCAGGGGTTCCGCCCCACCCCTTTCCCCAATCTCTTCCCGCATATGTAGTTGATTGAATTACTGTAATTATTCCATTTGATTTAAGCACTTCAATCAATTTAATATAGTCGGAAAAAATCTCTTCAACCGGCGTCCACCCGTAAATATCATTTAATCCTCCAAGCACGAATACAATTTTGGGCTTTAGTTTCAGTATATCATTAACTCTTGCATTGTAACCCTGAATAATATCTCCGGGAATTCCTCTTCCAACAACGTTAGGTCTTCCAAGTAACTCTCCCCAATTTGCACCGGCAGTAAGTGAATTGCCCAGCATAACAATATCTGCCTGGCGGATTTTGTAAATGCTGAACATTTTGGTCTGTAATTCATAATTTGGATTGGATCTGTATTTTAGCGTGTCCTTAAACTGTTGACCAGAAATTGAAGAGGCAAGCAGTAATAACAGAATCAAAACCGGAATTTGCAGTATTATGGAGTTTTTTCTAAACATTACATTCTTTCTATATGAAATTTTATCCGATACAGCGCATGCAAAATAAGTTTATTAATTAAAAAATCAAAAAGGATAATAAGTTTCTAAAATGAAGTGAGGTAAAACACCTTTAACGTTCAGGATGTAATTGATTAGAAATTTCTGTTATGAAAGAGTTAATGGTTATCCAGTTTTTTTTCATATTCAGAAATTCTGAATTTCAGATTTTTTTCCAGAGCAATAAGCTCCGAAATCTTTGCGGCGAATTCTTCTTTTTGAGCTTCTACACCTGTTGTTTCAAGTTTTAATTCGCGTAACTCAGCTTTTAATACGGTAATATTATCTTTAAGTTCGTCAAGTTCCTTCTGAGCTTCTGCAATCTCCTGGTAGATTCTCTGTTTGTTATCTTCAAGGTTTTTATAGTTTTCACTTCCCTGGGTGAACAAAAGCCTGAATTCCTTTTCAAAAGTTTCTTTTTTGCTCTGAAGGCTTTCCGTTTCAGATCGTAATTGCTGAAGGTTAATCTTTTGTTTATTTACTTTGTCTTTTAGGGAAGATAATTCTTCGATAAGTTCGTTTTGTTGATCCTTAAGATTGGCGATGGATTGTTCTGTACTACTTCTCTCTTTTTGTAGAATTTTTGTCATTCCTCCGTATTCTGCAATTTGAGATGTTTTTTCGAGAAGGATCTTTTCTTTGTTTGAGATATCTTTTTCTTTATCGAAAATTTCCTGTTTTAGAACTGCCAGCTTATTCTTAGATGCACTTATTTCCTCTGTGAATTTAAGAAGTACCTGAGCAAGATTGTTTTCTATCTGCAGATGACTCTCTTCGATATCGAACTTTCTTTTTTCTAATTCCTCAATTGTTTTTTGTTTCATCGAAATTAGTTCGTTTAACCTTTCTTCCTCGCTCCTCTGTTGTAATATCTTATCCTGTATTTCACTTTTTACGATTTCAAACTTTCTAACCTCTTCAAGTAATAAAGTTCTTTTTTCAGAAAGTTGTTTTAATTCTTCTTCTATTTTACTAATCGTTTCTTTGTGATATTTAAATTTATATTCAAACTCGTCGTATTCTTTTTGTCTGGATCTAATCTCTTCAAGAATCGAATCCCTTTTCAATGAAAACTCAGTAAATGCCTTCTCTTTTTCTGCAAGCTGACCTACAAGCGCAGAAATTGATGTTTCAAGATTCGCTTTAATTTCTTCGCTTAGACTTATTTTTTCGTCCAGAGATTTAATTATCACATTCTTCTTCGATTCATCTGCTTTAAGCTGATTCAATCTTTGAATGATTTCATCTTCTTCCTCTTTAATCTTAAATGCAGCATCTTCCAGGTTTCCGCCATATTTATTAAGTACTTCGTGAATTCTCTCTTCTTCCTGTTTTAATACTCCAAGATTGTTTTGGAGTGTGTTATATTGTTCGCTAAGTTTATTAAGTAGTACTTTTTTCTCTTCAATTTGTTGCAGAAGTTCTTCAGAAACCTGACTTTCTTTTCCTTCTTCTAATAATTGATTCTCTAAGTTTTCTTTTTTGGTTTTAATTTCCTGGTCTAAGTTTTTTAATTCTTTGCGAAGGTTTTCATTCATCTTCGATAATTCTAAAAGATCTTTGCGGGATTCTGCTATTTTATTGTCTAATTCACTTAGACTTTGATGTTTCTGAACGAATGAATGGAGGGTGTTTTTAAGTTCGTCGTTCTCTTCAATTAATTTGTCAAGCTCACTTTTTCTTTTAGATGAGAATATTCCCATTCTCGTGAGTCTCCTTAACTTGATAAGTAAGATTTTAATTTGCTAAAGAGCATTTATATACAATCTATAAAGCTCTTTTACAGTTAAGCTTTCCATTAAAGATAATAAACTTTATAAAAAGAAGCCTAAATTAATTAGAGCTCCTTCAAACTTTATTGCTGTTTCATTCCGCTTTGCCAAGAACTCGGTCTGAATCTTTAATTGTTCTTAATGAAAAAATATATGAGCTTACACCAATTGCAATTATGATAAGGATAATTCTGACATAAGTTTTATCGGTAAAGAAAAAAGCCGAAGAACCGATTGTTGCAAACAACATAGAAACAGCTATAACTTTAGATTTGAGTGGCATGCCGCG
>CAZEBL010000147.1:0-7999 GCA_964510325.1 uncultured Melioribacter sp.
TAAAAGAAGTTTTCGAAAATTGTACGGAAATTATAAGACGTGCTTTCCAATTCCCAAACGAGACGTTTGTAACAATTGAAATCGGTAGTAGTACTTATGGCCTTAAAAGTATTCCCGCTGATGAAATGTGCGATTTGTTGTGTGCCGAGATATCGGTTGGTAACGAAAAAAAAGGAAGAATTTGTGTCCATACGAAAAAAAATCTTGGCTTTTTAATTGAAGAACAGAAACTGATTGATGAAATTGCCGGTAAGATCTCTACACTTATTGAAAAAGAAGAGAGAACACAGTTCCTCGAGAAACAACAAAAAATTCTTACTGCCAAAAATGATGTCTTGATGAAACTAACCGAAGAGTGTCATCAGAAAAGGGAAAACCTCAATACATTCTTTAAAGCAATTACAGATAAGATTTATGTAATTGATTCCGAATTCAATATTATTATGTCTAATAAAGACGAGATCGGTGAATCAGGTAAATGCTACCATAAAATTTTTAACCGCCAATCTAATTGCCCTATATGTCCCGCATCAGAATCATTTAAAAATGGTAACAACACATTTAAGGATGTTGAAAGTTCAGGACGTTACTATATGTTGCGTTCCTATCCAATTGCAGGAATTGACGGTAAGAGAGAAAGTGTTCTGGAAGTATGCCGCGATATTACAAGCCAGAAATATCTTGAAGCACAGTTAATCCAATCTTATAAGCTCGCTTCACTTGGTAAACTTGTTGCCGGCGTGGCACATGAAATAAACAATCCAAACACATTTATCCTTGGCAATTTAAAAATTGTTCAGGAAGCATTCGAAGATATTTTCCCGATACTCGACAAACACTTTAATGAAAATGCTCAACTCAAAATTGCGCGGCTCGATTATCAGACCTTTAAAGAAAATATTTCAATACTTATTACCGACATGATAAACGGTGCAAACAGAACTAAAAAAATTGTTGCTGATTTAAGAAACTTTGCTAAGAAAGACGATGGTGCGCTTGTTGAGGATGTGGATTTAAATTACATAATAAAAAACAACCTTACATTAACTCAAAAACAGATTAAGAAATATGCAGAGCTGCAAATAGAGTTATGCGATAATATCCCGGTATTTAAGGGAAACATTAACAAAATTGAGCAGGTACTGCTGAATATGACTATGAATGCTGCAGAAGCTACCGAACCGGGTAAAGGAATTGTTAAACTAATTACAAGTTTTAGTAAAGACACAAATGAGATATTACTTCAGATTAGTGATAATGGAATCGGTATGAGCGATGCAACATTAAAAAATATTTTTGACCCATTTTTTACTACCAAACGGGATAAGGGAGGAACCGGATTAGGACTTTCAATTTCATATGGAATTATAAAAGAAATTGGCGGAAGAATTGAAGTTGAATCCAAATTAGGTTCAGGTACTACATTTACAATCAGGATACCTGTTAAGAGTGAATAAAATGTCGAAAATCCTTTTAATTGATGATAACCAGGCGGTGCTAAATTTTCTAAGGATAATTCTGCTTCAAAAAAATAAATATAGTGTGGATACTCTTCAGGACAGCACTAAAGCTTATGATATGATTTCGAATAATAACTACGATTTGTTGTTGCTTGATATGGATATGCCAAACGTTACAGGTCTCGATATTCTCAAGTTTATTGTAAATAAAAGTATTCCTATTAAAACAATTGTATTAACCGGAGTTGAAGATATCGACCTTGCTATTTCTGCTATGAAGCTGGGTACATACGATTATATGCTTAAACCAATCGATGAAAATGCATTGTTCAAAGCAATTGATTCGGCTATTCATGAAATTGAATTACACAAAAAAGAAATTGATCCCGCAAAAAGTCTCTCCTTAGAAGGTCTTAAGTTCAAAGAGGCATTTAGTAATATCATCACTAATGATGAAAAGATGTTCAAGATTTTTCACATCGTAGAAAAATTTGCACAAACGGATAATTCAGTTTTAATCTGGGGTGAAAGCGGTTCAGGCAAGGAATTAATCGCAGAAGCAATTCATAAAATAAGTAACAGGAGAGAGAAAAAATTTGTAGCAGTTAATGCCGGTGCATTTGCACAGGAATTATTTTCATCCGAATTTTTTGGATATGAAAAAGGAGCATTTACAGGTGCATCGCATGATAAAACCGGATTTCTGGAAGAAGCTAACGGCGGAACTCTTTTTCTTGATGAGATCGGAGAATTGACTTTACCTATACAGGTGAAGCTCCTTAGAGTTCTTCAGGAGGAAGAATTTTACAGACTCGGCTCTACAAGAAATATTAAAGTGGATGTTAGAATAATTGCCGCGACAAATAAAAATCTCTTTGAAGAAATTAAGAAGGGAAATTTCCGAAAAGATTTATTCTTCAGGTTAAATATAAATTCAATCAACCTGCCCCCTTTAAGAGATAGGAAAGGGGATATAGAATTTCTCTCTAATTATTTCTTAAGAAAATTCAGCGAGAAGTACTCTAAAAATGTTCTTAAAATTTCTGATAGTGTTATGAATAGTCTTAAAGCTTATTCTTTCCCCGGTAATGTGAGGGAATTAATGAACATTATTAACAGTGCAATTATTGTTGAATCTACAAATGAGCTTAGGAAAAAATCTTTGCCAAACTATTTCCTCGAAAATAATAATTCGATCTGTCCACTTGATGATGATATAATTCCTCATTCTCTCAATGAAATTGAAAAAGACCATATAAGTAAAGTTCTTGAATTTACAAATCACAATAAAACAAAAGCCGCAGAAATTCTTGGTATTTCGCGTGTTAACCTGATAGCTAAAATCAAAAAGTATAATTTAGAAAGCCACCCCCACCATTAATTATTATTCATTCGCTTCATAAAAATTTTCATTCATTTAGGTGTTATTTCAAAGCAAATTGATATCTTTGTTAATGAGATACGAAATCTTTTTGATTTATTACCAATCTATAAATTAATTAATAATTAAGGAGTTAGTGTTAATGGTTATAGGAATTCCAAGAGAAATAGTAGAAGGTGAAAATAGAGTAGCTTGTATTCCAGATGTGGCTTCTAAATTGATTAAGAAGGGATTTAAAATATTAATTGAAAAAGATGCCGGATTGAAAGCCGGATTTACTAACGAAAAATATACCAATGCCGGCGCTGAGATTGTTGAAGATCTTCTTCAACTTTATCAATCCAGTGATATTGTATTAAAAGTGCAAAGACCGGTAGAACATTCGGTTTATAAAAAAAATGAACTTGAGTTAATGAAGAAGGGTTCGCTACTAATTTGCTTTTTGTATTCACTTCATTATCCGGAATTAGCAAAGAAGGGAGCGGAACTTGGGATAAATATTATTTCAATGGATTCTATACCTCGGACAACACTGGCTCAGAGAATGGACGCATTGAGCTCCCAGGCAAATTTGGCCGGATATAAGAGTGTTATTCTTGCAGCTAATCACTTAAATAAAATATTCCCTCTAATGATGACTGCTGCCGGGACAATTTCTCCATCTAAAGTTGTGATTATGGGTGCTGGTGTTGCCGGTTTATCTGCACTTGGAACTGCCAAACGTCTTGGTGCAGTTGTAGAAGTGTCTGACGTTCGTCCTCAGGTTAAAGAAGAAGTTCAAAGTCTCGGCGGTAAATTTATCGAAGTTCCTACCGATCAATCGATGCAGGATTCCGGTGGTTATGCTAAAGAGCAATCGGAGGAGTTTTTAAGAAAACAGAAAGAGCTGATCTTCAAACATATTACTGAAGCCGATATTGTAATTACAACAGCATTAATACCCGGTAAAAAATCTCCAGTTCTTGTTACTGAAGAAATGGTAAAAAATATGAAACCCGGTGCTGTTATTCTTGATATGGCAGTTGAATTCGGTGGCAATTGCGAGTTGAGCGAAAAGGGTAAGACGGTTGTTAAACACGGTGTAACAATTATCGGCGAACAGAACCTGCCAAGTCTGGTTCCTTATAATGCAAGCGAAATGTATTCTAAAAATCTTCTAAGCTTAATTGAATACTCTGCTAATGATGGAAATTTTATCATTGATATGGAAGACGAAATATTTAAAGGCGCTGTAATTGTTAAAGACGGTGAGGTTGTTAACCAGAGAACAAAAGATTTGTTGAAGTAATTCTTTGTAAGAATTTCATTATTATCATTATGATCATAAAAGAGACAAATAAAATTTTATAAAAATAAAATCAGGAGTAACATAATGGAGAGTGTCGGTTTAATAATGCTGATCTATGTTTTTGTGCTCGCAATATTTGTGGGATTTGAACTTATCACAAAAGTACCGCCAACTTTACACACACCACTTATGTCTGGTTCTAATGCAATAAGCGGAATAACTATAGTGGGGGCGATCCTGAGCGCCGGATTGGAAGAATTTACAATCAGTACAATACTCGGATTGATAGCAATGATATTTGCAACAATAAATGTTGTTGGCGGTTTTTTAGTTACTGATAGAATGTTAAAAATGTTCAAAAAGAAGTGAGTTGAAAAATGAATATACTTATAGAAGTTTCATATCTAATTGCATCGGTTCTTTTCATATTCGGTATTAAGAGATTAAGTTCACCAAAGACGGCACGACAGGGAAATTTTTTAGCCGCTCTCGGTATGTTTATAGCAATTATAGTTACATTGTTTGATCAGCATGTTTTAACATTCGAATGGATAATTATCGGGTTTATTGTCGGTGGTGTTATTGGTGTATTGATGGCATATAAAACTCCCATGACCGGAATGCCTCAAATGGTTGGATTATTAAACGGATTCGGTGGAGGTGCATCGCTTCTTGTTGCTCTCTCGGAATATTATAAGATGAAGAATTTTACAACCTGGACTTTTAATGATGCTACAAACATAACTATTGTACTAAGCTTGATTATTGGTGCTGTAACGTTTACAGGTTCTTTAATTGCATTTGGTAAGTTACAGGGGATTGTAACGGGTAAAGTCGTAAAATATCCTGGTCAGCATCCATTAAATGTATTGTTGTTTATTTCTTTGATTGCCGCGGGAATATTTTTTGTCATCAATCCAACGATGGAAATTCTGGTAATTTCTATTGCAGTAGTATCCCTTATTCTTGGTGTTTTGCTTGTACTTCCAATTGGTGGTGCAGATATGCCGGTTGCAATTTCACTTCTCAATTCATATTCGGGACTTGCTGCTTCAGCAACAGGATTTGTATTACAGAATAACCAGCTAATTATTGCCGGAGCTCTTGTAGGTGCCTCGGGGATAATTTTAACAATTATAATGTGCAAAGGAATGAACCGCTCTCTTCTAAATGTTGTAATGGGCGGATGGGAAAGTGCCGGCTCAACTGGTCCGGCTACTTCAAGTTCATCATCCCCTAAAGGACAGGTTAAATCAATTGACGCCGAAGAACTTGCAATGATATTTGATGCGGCAGAAAATATAATAATTGTTCCGGGTTATGGAATGGCTGTAGCGCAAGCCCAACACGCTGTGCGTGATCTTGTAAATTTACTGGAATCGAAAGGGAAGAAAGTTCGATTTGCAATTCATCCTGTTGCAGGTAGAATGCCGGGGCACATGAATGTCCTTCTTGCCGAAGCGCAGATCTCTTATGATAAAATGTTGTCGATGGAAGAGATTAACGACGATTTCCCCAATACCGATATATCATTAATAATCGGTGCAAACGATGTTGTTAATCCGGCTGCGCGTAACGATAAAAATAGCCCAATTTATGGTATGCCGATATTAAATGTCGATTACTCAAAAACAGTAATTATGAATAAGCGATCTATGAATGCAGGTTATGCCGGAATAGATAATGAGTTGTTTTTCTATCCGAATACTTTAATGTATTTCGGTGATGCTAAAGATGCGGTTGCTAAATTAACACAGGAATTGAAAAATTTATAAATCACTTTCCCGGATTTAGAATTTGATATAAAATGAAAATTGAGGGATCGGATTAACCGGTCCCTCATTTTTTTTATGAATCTTTACTGTCCATTTACCAATAGTATAACCAATAACTGCTCCTAAAAATACATCGGATAACCAGTGCTTATCCTGGTAAACTCTTGAATACGCTGTTAATAATGCCGGTACATAATATAAAACTTTCATCCAGTCATTTTTGGAATTTTCCGATAATACTGTTGAAAGTGAAAATCCTAAACTTGTATGTCCGGATGGAAGAGACCATTCATTATCTCCTGAAAAATTAATCGGTGAAAAACTAAATGATCCCTCATTTGTGTAAGGTCTGGATCTTCCAAAAATAGTTTTAAGTAGCATTGTTGTTAATCCAGTGTAGATTGCCGATTGATAAATTTCGAATGCAACTTTTTTATTCATGTAAATATTATTTAATACGCCGGAGAGAGCATTGACACCACCAATTAGTAAAGTGTTATAGGGTTCACCCCAGATTCTCCCTAATTCTGCCGGAAGGTTATTAATATTTTCTCTTGTCATTAAAACCTGATCACGTACCTCGTCATCAAATTGCATAAGAAGTAATGTAGATGTTGCTGCCAAACCGATTATACTCCAATCCTTGCTGGACCATTTTGACGGCTGCTTGAAAAAATCTTCTGTTTCGGACCTGAATTGTCTAAAGTTAAGCTGATTCTGAGCAATCAGTATTTGAGTGCAAAATATTATAATGACTATTAGGTTTATCTTAAATCTACTTATCATTATGAAAATCCTTTCAAAAAAGAATAAACGTTCTTACAACCATTTTTCATTTTACAGGGTCAAAATACATGTAACTTTCTAAAAACTCCATAAGTCTAAATAAGCAGTTAAATCATAATGATAGGAGATAAACAATGAAACCTACAAATGAATACCCGGCAAATAAGAAATTACTTGTTGTTCTTTTTCTTGTATTACTCAGTTCTCTTTTTGCAGCTGATATTTTAGCAGATAACTTAAAACTTATTAAAGAAAAATCCTTTAATGTAAAATCCGGCGAAACTTTGTTTATAGATGCATCGGGTGCAGATATTAAAGTAGATAGCTGGGATAAAAACGAAGTTTATGTGAAAATATTTGGCAATAGGAAAGCTGAAGATAAAATGAAATTTACTATAGAGCAGACTTCGGGCGGAGTTGAAGTGACTGCTAAAAAAGAAGGATCCTGGTTTTTTAATTGGGGAGGTGGGTACAGTGTTAGAATTGAAGTGATGGTTCCGGCAAATTATAATAACGAAGTTGAAACATCGGGTGGAGAAATTTTGATTCAGAACGTAAGCGGTAGATTTAAGCTCGATACTTCCGGCGGTGATGTCGATTTGAAATTTACTTCAGGTGATGCAAAGATACGCACATCAGGAGGTGATATTACTCTTATAAAACATTCAGGAAATTCTAATATATCTACTTCCGGTGGAGATATTAAAGCAACAGAAACAACCGGAGATCTTTCTGCTTCAACATCCGGTGGTGATATAAATATAGAAGTGAAAAATGGAAAAGTTTCTGCAAAGACTTCTGGTGGAGATATCGATATAAAATATTACGGAGATAACAAAGGATTGTATGCATCAACTTCCGGAGGTGATATAAAATTAATCGTACCACCTTCATTTAAAGCAAATGTTGATTTAGAAACATCAGGTGGCAGCATTGATTGTAACTTCGATAATTACAAAGCCAGCAAAGTCACCAGAAGCCGTATAAAGGGGGAATTTAATGGCGGCGGTGAATCTGTTGTATGCAAAACTACCGGTGGAGATGTTGTAGTTAACGCTAATTAATATAATTATTATTTTTTTTTTTATTAGAGACGGGATTATTTCCCGTCTCTGCATTTCAGTTCAAATCTTTATCAATTGTAAAACTTCCCAATTTTAACTACTTTTTGATCAGCAAATTAATCATTAATAAAAGCGGGCAATCAAAAAATGCAAATGGATTGGAACAAACACCTCGGTAAATTGCTTAATGTTACCATGAATGAAAATTACGGTGTAGTTTATGGTAAAGGGGAAAAGGATCATCC
>CAZEBL010000148.1:0-7944 GCA_964510325.1 uncultured Melioribacter sp.
AAAAGACCGAGCCGACATCACCCGGTCACCAGGGTTTAATACTAAGCCGCTATTTCGATTCGGTAACGGTTCATCTCAATTACGGCGAAGAGATTCTAATCAACAATTATGCAGAGTTAAAGTTCGAAGGCGTTGCAAGCGATTCACGATGTCCGATTGATGCGGTCTGTGTTTGGGCCGGAAACGGCGAAGTTAAAATTTCTGTAACCGAGCAGCGCAGAAAAAATAATTTTACACTCAATACATTTCTCGAACCGCGCAAGTTTACATTCGACGATTTTACTGTTGAGCTGAAAGCTTTAAATCCTTTACCTCGTTCCAACAAACAAATTAAACCCGACGAGTACTGCGTTGATCTTATAATAAAACCCGCAGCAAGTATTAGCGAAGTAAGTTCATCAATAAAACTTATTGAGGGAAATAATACGTATCTTATTAAACGAGATCCGCTTAATGTGAATTCCGTTTCGCTGAATAAGGATGAGATTAAGTTCAATGTTTCGTATTCGGGAGGATGCAAAGAACATGCAATATAACTCTATGCATTAAAAGAGATTCAGAAATCTAACCCTGCACAGGTTACGTTACTCCTTTCACACAACAGTAATGGTGATATGTGCGAGGCATATCTTACAAAGACAGTATCGTTTAGTCTCTTCAATCTTAAAAATTATCTTAAGTCCACATACAACATCAGCGACAAAGTTCTTCTGATCATTCACGATCCTTCGGGACAACCTCTTCGCAATCCGGTGATCGAATACAACTTTTAATAATTACACAATTACGGATTGTAATTCCGGAAAATACAGGTATCTGAGCTTTCTGCAATTCCATTGAGTGCAGATTCTGATCTACATCAGAATGACGTGTTCTCTTACCCTGTCATTCTGAGGATCTCGACAAAGTCGGGAGACGAAGAATCTAAACGCCCATTTACTTTTAATTATCTTTTAAAAGAAGATTCTTCACCTCGCGGGGCTCGGTTCAGAATGACAGCACACCTGTCATGCTGAATTTAATTCAGCATCTAAGCGTATAATACTTATTATTGTGCAGATTCTGATTTTCACCAGAATGACAGAACCCGCTTATCATCCTGAACTTGATTCAGGATCTGTGCTCAAAAGATCATCGTTATGCGCAGATTATGATTTGATCCTGACTTTCGTCAGGACAGAATCAGAATGACGGGTGCTCTTTGCCATGTCATTCTGAAGGAATACCGACACAGTCGGTATGACTGAAGAATCTAAATGCCAATTTATTTTTGATTATCTCCTTAAAGAAGATTCTTTGATCGTCCCGATTCCATCGGGACTCTCTCAGAATGACAATGTGCTCTTGCCGTCACTTAATATTGGAATGTACAATTACGATCATACTAACGATATTGCTAACAGAAAATTAAATCGGTTTGCGGTATGAAAACATATCCGTTCTTATTCCTCCTTGCACTCTTCAACGTTACATGCAAAGAGGATTCATCAAATGCTAATGCGCCGGAGAACAATCCCCCGCTTCAATCAGAACATTTTGTGTTCGAGCTCTACGACGGACTTTCCAGTTCCACCGCAGCACCGGTTCTAACTAAGTTGAACGAAAATTACGATAGGATCCTTTCCGACCTTGAGCTGACCTCCATACCAAAAGTTAATGTTCAGATCTGGAACGATGAAACACATTTCCAGAACGATATGAAGCGCGATCTCGGTGTAAACTACTGGGGCTCTACAGGATACGTTTATAACCGGACTACTGTTCGGGTTCTTAACCGGAATAATCTGCCGCAGACGGTTCTGCACGAATTTGCTCACATCGTTTCTCTACACGTGAATAGCAGCTTCGGCAATAATCCGCGGTGGCTCTGGGAAGCAGTCGCTCTTTACGAAGCGGGCGATTTCGTACACCCGCGTAACATCTCGTATTTAGCTGCGGGGAACTTCCCCACACTTGAAGAACTTAATACGGATTTTAATCAGGGAAATCAGAAGATCTATTCCGTCGGCTATCTCATATCGGAATATATTGTTGCTAAATGGGGCAAGAGCAAGTTTGTACAATTGATTAAAACCAACGCTAACATCTCAACTACGCTTGGCATTACAACCGGACAGTTTGAATCCGTATGGAAAGAATTTGTGACTAGGAAATATTTGTCGGGGAGTTAGGGTACTGTCATTCTGAGGAGCGGAGCGACGAAGAATCTCAAATTACGAGAGAAATATTGGTGGAAAGCAAAGGATCTTGTTTGACTTACTAAGATTACATTTCATGCAAAGTATCTTAACATTTTCTGCTGTTAAACTTGTGCCGCCTTTTGAAAATGGCAAGTCATGATCGAAATGTAAATTTTTTTCTGCTCCACAATTAACACATTTGCCTTTATCTCTTGCCCATACTGCAACTTTAACGTCTGTCGGAATAAATCTGGTGTGAGGTAATATTATTTCTTTTTTGAATGATTTTACTTCTACTGGTTGTAAATAAAACTTGAAAACATTTCGGGTGCCGTTATTAACAATATACGCGTCAATTAAATTAAAGAATCCTTTATAGCACCAAACACCGGCGTGGATTTTCTCATACACCTTTACTTTATGAGGATGTTCAACCAATTTCATTTTAAATGCTTGTGCGGCTGTAAAGAACTTTCCGTTTTCTGTGGGCGAACCATTAGGAGTTGTTAATGGTTGATCCACTTTTTTAGGATCGTCTGCTAAATTTCTTGGAACGTCATGCCCTTCATATATGAGAGTATTTGTTACATCGTCCCACTCATCTGCATAAGGTGCGTTTTTTCTGACGGACATTAGAAGGATTGAGTATTGGGGCTTTACTTGGAAGTTCATTCCTTTTTGAAGATTGATTCCCTCTGCAAAGACTAATTCTGCGTAGGAAATTATATCATCAATTTTTATTTCATTTTGCAAGAATTTCTGGAGCATTAAAGCTATTCCTCAAAAAAGTAATCGCTATCTACCTTTTTAATTTCAAAAACGTTGGTTGTATTAACACCAACATTGAAATCAATCATATAATCGACCAATTGTTCACCATCAATCAAAATAATTTTAGAATCGATTTTTGAAACGTATTCAACAGCGTCCTTAGAAAAGTTGGAGGTAGTAATCATTATTCCTTTTCTAGCTCTTTGTCCTTGTAAAGCGCCCGCAAACTTTTGAACGTCTGGTCTTCCAACATTGTTTTCCCATCTTTTTGCTTGGACGTATATAATGTCTAAACCAAGCTTGTCTTCCTTGATAATACCATCAATACCTTCATCACCGGTTTTTCCTATTGCTTTGCCAGCATCCTTTAAGCTACCGCCATAGCCCATTTTTACCAACACGTCAATAACAATTTTTTCAAATAAAGTGGGTGTGCCGTTTTTTAGTTGATGTATTAGTTCGTTTGCAAGTTCGTTTCTTAAATTTTCATATGCAGCTTCAAATTGTTCCTCGGGGGTAGTTGATTGAGAAACACCATTATCGTCTTCGGTGTCTCCTTTCTTTTTTCTGGTCTTAAAATATCTGAATTCTTCGTACTGGGATAATGCTTTGTTGTCAATTCTAACTGGATTTGTAGAAAGTAATTTTTTCCCTCGTTCAGTTATAGTAAAAATTCCTCTTCTTGGCGAAGTTATTAAGCCGGCATGTTTTAAATATGTTCTCGCCCATGCAACACGATTTAAGAATATTGTTTGTTGTCCACTTGGTAATAATTCATTTTTTTCTTCTTCCTTTAGGTTAAAAATCTTTGAAAGAACATCTACTGCATTTTGTATGTTGTACTCTCTTTCGTCACTACACAGTTTTAATAAAGGCAGCATTATTGATTGATAGTCTGGGATCGCCATTGAAGTATACCTTTTGATATTGCACAATTAAAATTCCCCATCTTTCTTTTCATTATCAAGTATAAAGTAATGTTGTGTTGAATTTAATGAGTGATACAACGCTTTCCCGTTCTTGTTCGTCTAAACTCTGCATCAAATTTTCCATTCCGCACGTTTGGGGAAATGGTTAATTTGTGTACAAGAAAATGGGTTGGGTGTGGCCGTCAGGCTTCGACAAGCTCAGTCTGACATTGTGTTGAAAGTTCTAAAGAAGATTGGTTTAAAAGTCCCTCTTCGACAAGCTCAGTCTGACATTGTGTGGAAAGTCTAAAAAAAGATTAGTTTAATATTCACTCTTCGACAAGCTCAGTCTGACATTGTGTTGAAAGTTCTAAAGAAGATTGGTTTAAAAGTCCCTCTTCGACAAGCTCTGTCTGACTGAAGTGAAGTAGGAAGTCTAAAAAGTAATTGTTCAACTTAAAATCTGAGGTAATCAGTAACATCAGTTAAATCTGCCGGCTAATAGATGTTACTTTTTAGACGATGCGAAAAAAAAGTTTGGTAACACTTACAGATTCCGGATTAAATCCGGAATGACAGTTTCAAATAAAAGTATATATTATTCACAATAAGGAGTATGCATGAAGCGGATTTTAGTTGTGCTGGTTCTTCTATGCGGATTTACAATTGCACAGGAGAAACAGATTAGCGTGCCCTACACGCGCGTTGTGCTTCCGAACGGATTGAATGTTCTTCTCCACGAGGATCATACAGTCCCTATGGTAAGCGTTAATATGTGGTATCATGTAGGTTCGGGTAATGAGAAACCGGGACGCACCGGGTTCGCTCATCTATTCGAGCATCTGATGTTCGAAGGATCCAAAAACGTTCCCGAAGGGAAATTCGATGAGTGGCTGGAAGCCGTCGGTGGAAACAATAACGGATCAACCAACACCGATAGAACCAATTACTGGGAGAATGCACCAAGCAATGCACTCGAACTTGTTCTTTTTATCGATTCGGATAGAATGGGATATCTACCTGATGTAATGACGCAGGAAAAACTCGACGGGCAGCGCTCGGTTGTAAAGAACGAGCGCCGGCAGAGCTACGAGAATCAGCCATACGGACTTTCATGGGAAATTATCGCAAAGAATCTTTATCCCGAAGGTCATCCGTATAACTGGACAACAATCGGTTCGATGGAAGATCTTAATGCAGCAAGTTTAGAAGATGTAATAGAATTCTTCCGGCTCTATTATGCGCCGAACAATGCATCGCTCGCAATTGCCGGGGACATTAATATTCCGGAAACGATTAAACTCGTTGAGAAGTGGTATGGCGAAATTCCGCGCGGTAATCCTGTTCCGCCTATCGATCCACCTGCAGCAAAACTAACTGAGGAAAAAATATTACTCTATGAAGATAATGTACAGCTTCCGCGTCTCTATATGTCATGGATTACTCCCGCCTTCTATCATCCGGGCGATACGGAGATGGATCTTATTGCAAAGATATTCACTGCGGGAAAAGATTCGCGTCTCTACAAACGATTAGTGTATGAACTTCAGATTGCACAGGATGTAATTGCCTTCCAGAACTCGAACAAGCTTAGCAGCGAGTTTTTTATTATTGCAACTGCAAAAGGCGGTCACACTCTCGATGAATTGAAAAATGTTATTCAGGAAGAGATAAATAAAATTAAAGCTGAACCTCCTACCGAAAGAGAGCTTCAGAAAGTTGTTAGTCAGACCGAAGCAGAATTTCTTGATAAGCTTGAAAGCGTCGGTGGATTCGGCGGCAAAGCGGATCTTCTAAATCAATATTATTTCTATACCGGCAACCCGGATTATTTTAATGAGGACCTTAACCGTTATAAGGGGATCAGCACCAAGGATATAAGCGCAATGGCTCAGACATATCTGCCCGATAATGGCAGAGTAATATTGAGTGTTGTTCCTAAAGGGAAAACGGAGCTTGCTGTTCAGAAAAAAGATGGAGGTGTGAAATGAAATCGATAAGGTATAGTGTACAATGTATAATGCTTTTTATTTTTATGATGTCGTTTGCATCATCAGCATTCGCGCAGAAGGCGGATAGAAGCAAAGTTCCACCTCTCGGAGAACCGAAAAAGCTTAGTCTTCCGGCAATTCAAACGTTCGAATTGTCGAACGGGCTGAAAGTTGTGTTGGTGGAAAAACATTCTGTTCCGCTTGTTCAGATGAATGTAATTGTTAAATCGGGCGTTGTTGATGACCCGGTAAATAAAAGTGGTCTTGCAAGCTTCACAGCAGATATGCTTGATGAAGGAGCTGCAGGTAAGAGCTCGCTTGAACTTGCCGATGAAATAAATTTTCTTGGTGTTCGCATCTCCACATTTTCCAGATGGCATAAGATGGGATTGAACCTTCACTCCCCTCTTTCAAAATTTGATGATGCTTTGAAAATTGCTGCGGACATATTACTCCGTCCCGATTTTCCACAGAAGGAACTCGACCGGATCAGGAAAGAGCGTTTAACAACGTTACTTCAATGGCACGATCAGGCGAACATGATTGCTTCGGTTACATTTCAGAAAATGCTCTTCGGAGATAATCATCCTTACGGCAAACCATCATTGGGCAACGAAGCATCAATAAAAAGTTTTTCTGTTGACGACATGAAAAGTTTTCATGGGAAATATTTTAAGTCGAACAATGCTTATGTAGTTGTAGTTGGTGATATTACAAAAGATCAGCTCGTTCCCAAACTCGAATCTGTATTCGGTAAATGGGAAAAGGGTGATGTTCCTGTTGTTAAGTTGAAAGATGCAGAGCAGGTTAAGAAGCGTGTTGTGTATCTGGTTGATAAACCGGGCTCGGCTCAATCGGTTATTTCAATCGGAAGAATTGGAACGCAAAGAGTTACAGAGGATTATTTCCCGATAACGGTGATGAATACTATTCTCGGTGGTTCATTCACATCACGGTTGAACAACAATTTACGCGAGCAACACGGATATACTTACGGTGCCGGTTCATCGTTCGATATGCGCCCATACGCAGGACCATTTGTAGCGCGTTCATCGGTTCAAACAGAAGTGACAGATAAAGCATTGATTGAGTTCTTCAAAGAGCTGAACGGAATTACAAGACCGATACCTGCAGAAGAACTTACAAGAGCAAAGAATTATGTTGCGCTAAGTTATCCGGATAATTTTCAGACCGTTGCTGAGATTGCAGCAAACATCGAGGAGATGATCGATTATAATCTGCCGGGTGATTATTTCAATAATTATATCGGTAAGGTTCTTAATGTCGGTGCCGGTGATGTATCTAAAGTATCTAAGAGATATATCGTGCCCGATAAAATGGTTGTGGTGATAGTGGGCCACAGAAGTAAAATTGAAGAAGGGATTAAGAAGCTTAATCTCGGCGAGATAAAGCATCTTACGATTGATGAAGTGCTCGGCAAGAAGCCGCAGCTTTGATTTGCTGATGTGCGCCGCAAAGGTAATCTATCTATAATAAATAGAACGCGGATTTAACAGATATTTTATGATTTCCACGGGTTTAAAAATTGAATGATTACCTTTGCGGCTTCTTTATTCACTTGCTCATATATAAGTAAATACATTGCCCCCGAAACATTCTGAAATATCTTTTTGTAAAACCAGCATGTTTGTGTGGGGGTATATATGAAATTACTTTTCAATTTAATTGGACTCTTGGTTTTTTCGTCTATTATCAGCAGACAAACTTTGAAAAACAAACCCGACAATATTTTCGGTAAACTCGATTCATTATTAAAAAAGCATGACAAATTGGAATGGCAAAGCCGGAAATATTTTGGCAAAATGCCGATGATTAAACCCGATTCAGATATTAGCTATAACATGCCATTTTTTGTGCCCGACTCATCAATCAAATACAATATGCCCATCTATACACCGGAAGGTTTTACAAAAAAAGATTCGTCTAGTATTAGAAAATATTTGAATGACCTGACAAAGAAAAAGAAACAGTAAATTTTGTTATTCCGCTCAGTAGGATGATTGAAAGCAAGATGTCATTCTGAACCGAACGGAGTGAGGTGAAGAATCTATTCTAAGATTCTTCGTCGCTCCG
>CAZEBL010000149.1:0-7902 GCA_964510325.1 uncultured Melioribacter sp.
ATAATATCCCTTTCGATTTTAGAAATGTTCCGCATTTTTTGTCACTAAGGTCAAGATGGTTAAAAAACCAGCGTTTGAAGCTGTTAAGCAGATCTTTAATATCAATTGTTCGATCCTCTTTCAACTTTTCGAAATTATTAACCATCTGGTTGAAAAATCTGTCATGCTCAAGTTTGTGAGAATAATATCCGGGGAACAGGTTTTCTTTCATATACCTTTCCTCGGTTTCGAAATGAATTTCTATTTCATCAATCAATACACGTAAGTCCGGCATGTAATTGTAACTATTATTCTCAGTAACTCTGGAATGAATATCATTGATAATATTAACCATTTTCCGGTGTTGATTATCAATATCCCTAATGTTTACTAATTCGGATTCTGTAAAATCAATAAATGCCATTTTAGTCCTTGACTATCTATAACATTCCAACTCTTTTTCGGATGAACCACTCAATTGTAAATAAACTGATTATTAATACAATTGTCCACATATTCGACCAGAGTTGAATTTCATCGAATATGATACGGGAACTATCCATATTTTGATTTATTTTTTTTATTTCACCGATTAATTTTTTATAGTCATCAATCGAATAATAACTTCCGCCTGAAATATGAGCAAGTTGCTTTAGAAAATTTATATTCATTCTCGTATTAAGTTTTTCAATAGAGCCGGGCACAATGCTAAATCTTCCAGCATCACTTTTTAATTCTACACCATCGAATTTAGCAGTTGCTTCAAAAGAATAATCACCGGTCACCATTGATTCAAAATCCCCAACAAATATTCCGTCCTTAAGTTTATCAAGTTTCAGATTATAGTTTGTTGGTCCTCTTCGAATATCTAATGTAACCTCTGCGGAACTGATCGGTGTAAATGTCTGATCATATAATTCGGCAGTAAATTCTAATTTTTCTCCCACGTCATAGATTTTCTTACCCGGTCTAATTGTAAATTGTTTTTTACTATCTGCAAGATTGAGCCACTTTACAATATCATTTATAAAATTAGAAAAGAAGAACGGATTTCTGTCTGCTACTGAAAGCTGCCATCTCCAAATATCTCCCGCAAATAAGGATATTGACCTCTGTCTTCCAAGACTTCTCGATATAAGTAGAGGAGTATTAAGAGGAATATTTTTAGCAATAGACCTGATTAAAATGGAGCTTTCTGCTTTTGGTATTAGCTCTGAATTGTTTCTATTTATTGGTGGAAGAGATAACCAAATATTTTGCTGTGCAGACATACTGGAAAAAATTGAATTGAAATTTCCTGTTACAATATCCGGTTGTATTAAAATGTTTTCATTGTTTATACTTCTTATACTTACAGGTAGATAAGTTTCCAATTGCTTCAATTTATTTAAATCCGTATTCGGAGTAATCTGTAAAAAGAAGGGTTTATTATTCTGGATATTTCTGAAAACTTTGTTTATTAATTCCTCAGAAGAGTTTTGACGCGGAAAATCGATCACAAATAGAATGTCTGCACTATCAATTAAGGCAAGGTTAAGTTCATCCATAAATTTGTTTGGCCCTATTTGAACTATTTTGCGGACATCAATATTCTTATCAGCTGAAAGAGAATTTAGAATTGAAGACAGATCCGGTGATGGACTGCCTGAAACAACAGTAACTTTAACTTTACTCTTAATTACATTCAGATAAAATACTTTTGAATTATTAATACTATTGAATTCACTTGGCAATGCTGATGTTGTAACGCGCATTCTTTTTTCGCCGCTTGACCGGGGAGTAAAATCGAATTTAATTTTGCTAATGCCAGTGGATGAAAGTTGAACATCCTTAGTTTGAACCAGCTTATTCTCTTCAAAAAGCGAAACCCTTGTTAACTGGTTATCATAACCGGCTTGAATAAGCGAGACTTCAATTTCTGTTGGTTTCTCCGCATAAATATTCTGATTGAATATTACATCCTTAATGTAGATATCTTTTTGATATGATGAATCACCTATACCTATAGTAAATACCGGGACCCCTATTTTCTCAGTTTCATAAACCGGTTCGTGTCCATCGGTAATAATACCATCGCTTACTATTGTAATTGTATTAATGTCATCGGCAGATTTTAATAAATCGAATATTTTAGCGAAATTAGTAAGCGGCTCACAAAAGTTAATTTTAAGTTTACCGGTGTCTGAAAATTCCACCGGTTCAATTCCAAAAAGATATTCTTTTTTCCTTGCTTTATTCAATTCATTAAAATCATTCCTAAATGCACTTATCTTTTCTAATCTGGTAATACTGTCTTTAACAGAAAGAGAGGACGAATTATCAATGAATAAATAATTCGATTTCTCAATTAATATTGAGTGTTTAACTGAAAGCTGCGGTTCGAAAATAATAAGTAATATAAAAATTATTACAAGCGTTCGGATTATTATTAATAGGTATCGTAATTGGGGAGGAATTACCGGGGTTGTGTATTTGTAAATATAGAGAGTGTATAAAATTAATAATAGAGAACCTAATAATATAAAAATCAGATTCCCGGTTAGAGTAATATTAATGCTTTCTATTTTCCCCATTTAATATTTTTTATTTCATTAGAGAATCTATTTGCCAATTCTTCATGGCATCATACATTTTGTAATCCGTCAAATCGAAATGGATTGGAGTAATAGAAACATAATTTTTCTTTATCGCATACTGGTCGGTTTTTAAATCGTTGTCAGTTTCAATAAGACTACCGGTAAGCCAGTAATATTTTTTACCGTAAGGATCAATTCGCTCTTCATAAACATCATCCCATTTGGATTTACCTTGCTGGGTTAATAATATACCTGCAATTTCTTCTTTAGGTAAATTAGGAACGTTTACATTTAATAATGTTCCCTTAGTTAATCCTTCTTTAAGTACTTTTTTAGTTAGCTTAGAAGCAATTTGAGCAGCGTAGGAAAAATCCTTAGCATCATGACTTGTCTGGGAAATTGCAATAGCTGGCAGATCCATAATTGCAGCTTCACGAGCTGCGGATACTGTTCCGGAGTAGATAATATTTATTGCTGTATTCGAACCGTTATTTATACCGGATAATACAATATCGGGACGTGACTTTAAGATATTTCGAATTCCAATTTTCAGACAGTCGGCTGGTGTACCGTCAATTGCATAACCAAAGAAATCCCCATTTTTATAATATTCCGTAATTCTTAGTGGAATTTTCATAGTAATAGCATGGCCCACAGCGCTTTGTTCGGTACGAGGTGCAATTACTGTTACTTCACCAATTTTCTTCATCTCTTTTGCTAATGCGGCTATTCCCGGGGAATCGATACCATCGTCATTTGAAATAAGTATTTTCAACTTCTCTCCATTGTTTAGTTCTAACATTTGTAAAAGCAAATATAAGCAAATTGATAAAAGATTTAGGGCGGTATAAAAGATTAAATATAGTATCGATTTTGGTATCAACTGGTTACTCACTTAACCGGAAAAATCTTAATTTAACAATGCATTTTGGGATTATTAATGAAATCGAACAAATTATTTTTTGCGGGAATATTTATTCTTTTTTCAACAGCTTTCGCCCAGGTTGATTCAACTGCTTATGGTGATATAGAGATATTTGTTATTGATTCATACATTACTCAAGAACAACCATATAAGTTTTTCCTTTCCTTTTTTACAAGTGATAGTTGCACTGCAAAGGTTCAGTTGCTGGAGGATCGTGGTTATTCAGTCTCCACCAATCCGACTGATAATCATAAGATTGAAATTATTCTTAGCGAAGAATTATATAAATATA
This sequence comes from uncultured Melioribacter sp., assembly GCA_964510325.1. GTDB lineage: Bacteria > Bacteroidota > Ignavibacteria > Ignavibacteriales > Melioribacteraceae > DSXH01. The sequence continues at coordinate 3,773 of CAZEBL010000149.1, forward strand.
CTCGCTTGAAATATTTTATCTATGTGAAGGATTGTCGAGATGCTGAATCTCGAAGTCAACTTTATGAAGTTGAGATCCCTAAATTGATTGTAATGGAAAAAGACAAGGATTCAGGGTTACTACAGGTCTGCTGTTTTGGAGGAATAATTTTCGGATTACCTTCTCCAACTCTTGTTATGATGAATGATCAAAAATATTTTGGATTATCTAAAGAAATTCCAATTTTTTCTTTTTATTCAGGAGGTTATAATTACCCGTTCAGTTATATCGGTGCCGAATATTCGTACTTGTTTAATTCAGATAAGAAAAATTTTTTAAGAGTTGGTTACAAGCATATTATTCAGATTCCATCCGTTGAATACATTTCAGTTGGTATAAATTATTTCATGGATTTCAAAGGATACAATGGAGTAAGTCCGGAAATTTCTGTCGGATTATTTAAAATCCAAAATGTGTTTACTTTTTATTCAAGGTATCGTTACAATTTTCAACCGGATAGAGCTAAAACTGATTTCCACGAATTTTCTATCGGACTCTATTCAAATTTCTTTTCACTTAATCTATAATTGAAAAATATTTCAATGGGTAAAGTATTAAACGACATTACTGATAATCTTAGTCTGCTAACCGTAAGCGAACTTACCGGTCAAATAAAATCATCACTCGAAGAGCAATTTAGCGAGATAAGCGTAATTGGTGAAATCTCTAATTTCAAAGCACATATTTCTGGTCATTGGTATTTTACTCTAAAAGATTCTTCTGCACAGATTAGTTGTACAATGTGGAAGGGATTGAACAATTATGTTTTCTTTACTCCCCAGGATGGAATTAAAGTAATAGTTCAGGGAAGAGTTACTGTATATCCTCCACGCGGTAATTACCAGATTGATGTTCGTTCGATGAAACCAGCTGGAATTGGTGAGTTACAAGCAGCATTCGAAAAACTGAAGCAAAAATTATCAGCAGAAGGACTATTTGATGAAAAAAATAAGAAACCAATTCCAAAATTTCCTAAGAAGATTGGAGTTGTAACTGCGATTGATGGTGCTGCTTTTCAAGATATGAAGAATATTGCTTCCAGAAGATATCCTTTGGCAGAAATTATTATAGCATCATGTAAAGTTCAGGGAGAAGGTGCTGCCGTAGAAATTTCGGAAGGGATTAAACTTTTGAATAAACAGAAAGATATTGATGTAATTATTGTTGGACGAGGTGGGGGCTCCTTAGAGGATTTATGGGCATTTAATGAAGAGGTTGTTGCACGAGCGATTTTCTCTTCTAAAATTCCGGTTATTAGTGCTGTTGGACACGAAATTGATTTTACGATCTCAGACTTTGTAGCCGACTTGAGAGCACCAACACCATCTGCAGCAATGGAACTTGCAACTCCTAATAAAGATGAACTCTTTGCCTTTATAGACGATTTTTCCTATTATTTCACGCAAAAAATAATGGATATTATTTCTGATACAAAAGATGAAGTAAGTAGAAAAATCACCTCTTACGGATTCAGATATCCATTTGATCTGATCAAAAATGAATTTCAATTTTTAGATAACCTTATTTATAGATTTCAGAATTTTTTCGATAACCGGTTCTCTGTTTATCAAAATAGACTTACACTTCTCGAAAGTAGAATTAACAGCTTTGATATAAATAATACACTCAAGAGGGGATTTTCAATAATCAAACAAAATGGAAGAATCGTTTCTAGATTAAAAAATTTCGAAAAAGAAAAATCAACAGAAATTAAATTTTACGATGGAGAAATAAAACTTTAACATGACAAAGAAAAAAGAATACTCATTCGAAAACTCACTTCAAAGACTTCAGGAAATTTCCGATATTCTCGAAAAAGGTGAAATTGGTCTTGAAGATTCAATAAAATTATACGAAGAGGGAATTAATTTGGCTAAAATTTGTTATAGTAGTCTAAAGGAAGCCGAGTTAAAAGTAACCGAAATTAAAAAGCAATTTGAAAACGGGCTAAAACAATAATTATAAATGGAAATAATATGGTTGAAGTAGACAAATCAAAATATAAGGTTCTATTTAAGGTCGATTCGCCTAAAGATATCAGAAATCTAACAGTCCCGGAATTAAAAACTCTCTGCTCAGAAATCCGTGAATATATGGTCGATGTTATTTCTCAGATTGGTGGTCACTTTGGTGGCGGACTTGGAACGGTTGAGTTGACAGTCGCGCTTCATCGTGTTTTTAATACACCCGTTGATCAAATTGTTTGGGATACAGGGCATCAGGCATATCCTCATAAAATTGTTACTGGAAGACGGGACCAATTAGGCACTATTCGTCAATTAAACGGAATAAGCGGGTTTCTTAAACGAACAGAAAGTGAATATGATTCTTTTGGAGCCGGACATGCATCTACGTCGATTTCAGCTGCATTAGGAATGGCTGTTGCAAACGATATCAATAAAACAAATAATAAGGTTGTAGCAATTATTGGCGATGGTGCTATGACAGGTGGAATGGCTTATGAAGCCATGAACAATTCCGGAATGTTAAAAAGTAATCTTATTGTAGTGTTAAATGATAACCAGATGTCAATTGCTCCTAATGTATGGCAGATTTCTAATTATTTTACTGAAATGATTTCTCATCCAGAGTATAATAGATTCAAAGGTGCTATATGGGATCTTACAGGAAAGTTAGATGACTTTGGTGATAGAATTAGAAAAGTTGCCGCCAGAGTTGAACATGGTATTAAAGCTATTGTTACACCGGGAATGTTGTTTGAAGCCTTAGGTTTCAGGTATTTTGGTCCAATTAATGGTCACAATATTAATCAGCTTGTAAAAATATTCGAACAGGTAAAAGAACTAAACGGGCCAATACTTGTCCATGTTCTTAGTGAAAAAGGAAAAGGATATAAACCGGCAGAAGGTCATGTTCAGAGACTTCACGCATCCACACCTTTCGATAAAGTTACAGGTCAAGCATTTAAGAAAGCCGGTGCACCTCAGGCATACACAACTATCTTTGGAAAAGCATTAGTAGAAATAGTTAAATCTAATGATAAAGTTGTTGGTATTACAGCAGCAATGCCGGATGGAACTGGTTTAGATATTCTTCAAAAGGAAGTACCTTACCGTTATTATGATGTTGGAATAGCAGAAGAACATGCTGTTACGTTTGCGGCGGGTCTTGCAACACAAGGAGTTATACCTGTAGTTGCTATTTACTCAACATTCTTGCAGCGTGCATTCGATCAGATTATACACGATGTGGCACTTCAAAAACTTCATGTCGTTTTCGTTCTTGATAGAGCCGGTTTGGTAGGTGCCGATGGACCTACACATCATGGAACGTTCGACCTTACTTATTTGAGACTGATACCAGGCATGGTAATAATGTCTCCAAAAGATGAATCTGAATTGCGCGATATGTTATTCACAGCAATCAGTTATAAAAATGGTCCTATTGCACTTCGATACCCGCGTGGTTCCGCTCTTGGTGTTGAGTTGAAAGAAGGTTTTTCAGAAATTCCTGTTGGAAAGAGTGAATTGATAAAAAGTGGTGAAGATGTTGCTCTTCTCGCTGTGGGTAATATGGTGGAATATGCTAAGAAATCGGCTATTCTCTTAAATGATGCCGGGGTTAATCCGGAAATAATTAATATGAGATTTATCAAACCGCTTGATACAGAACGTCTGGATGAAATTTCTAAACGTTTTGATAAAATTGTTACACTTGAAGAGAATAGTATTGTAGGCGGATTTGGTTCCGGGGTATTAGAATATTTTTCTGAAAATAATTATAAAAATAATATCCTAAGAATCGGTTTACCCGATAAATTTATTGACCATGGAACACAGGAAGAACTTCATAAATTGATTGGTATTGATCCGATCGGAATTTCCAATAAGATAAAAGAATTCTGTAGTAACAAAATTGTTGCTAAAGAGGTTATAGTTTGATGGATAAAACTAAAGTTGGTGTTATTGGTCTTGGTGGTATTGCACAACTGGTTCACTTACCCATTCTTTCGAAACTTGATACCGTTCAACTTGTTTCGATTTCTGAAATTAACAAAAGCAGATTGAAAAATGTTGGTGAAAAATATCCCTCGGCTAAACAATTTCTAGATTATAAGGAAATGCTCTCCA
>CAZEBL010000150.1:0-7877 GCA_964510325.1 uncultured Melioribacter sp.
ACAAGGTCAGTTAATGATTTTAAACGAAGAGTTGAACGCTGGATATAGTCATGTTGTTTTTCCGGTGCCAGCTTAATCGATTGATCCATAATAATGTTTAAGAATCCCTGAACAGCAGCTAAAGGTGTTTTCAATTCGTGTGCAACCATAGACACAAATTGATTTTTAATAATCTCAATTTTTTTATAAACAGTAATGTTACTTAGAATAATTACAACACCAGCTAAGCTTCCGTCAGGGTTTGGAATTGGTGTACAGGCAGCTTCGAGGAACAATTCATTATTGGAATGAAGAGAAAATTCTGTTGTATAACTTTTCAACATTATTTTATCCGATTGGAAAATCTTATTCACAATATCTGTAATCTGAAGTGGTAGTTTATTGAGAATGTTTTCTCCAATATGTATGTTATTTATTCCAAGCAATTTAATTGCTGAATAATTATAATATGCCAGATCACCATTGGTATTAATTATTAAAATACCTTCACTAATAGACTTGATAATTGCATTAAGTCTGGATTTTTCATTTGCGAGCTCTAATAAATTTTTCTCACGTTCTATTTCAAGTCTATGCGCATCAAGAATAAGTTTTCGCTGTTTTAAACCCTGTTCTACCTGATAAATAAATTCCTCAGGCGAAAATGGTTTTGGGATATATCCAAATGCTCCAATTCGAGTTGCCTGAATTGCAGTCTCATAACTGGCAAATGCAGTGGCAATAAAACAAACTGTATTTGGATTAACTCTTTTTATTTCTTTAAGAACTTCTAATCCGTCTATATCGGGCATTTTAAGATCTATAACTGCAACATCGAAATCCGTAGTTGTTCCATACTGCAATCCTTCCGAGCCATTTTCTGCTGCAGTTACATTATAACCTTCTTCTTCCAATAATCTTTTGGTACCAAGACGTAATCCTTTCTCGTCATCTACAATAAGAATATTTCCTTTGACAGTATTCATAAAAGATTATTGCTGATAATTAAAGTTTTCAAGCTTTGCCAGAAGGTCTTCAATAACAACAGGTTTATTAATTATACCGTCGCATTTAATCCATTCTTTTTCTTCTTTGCTGGAAGTACTAAACTTAAAACCGGTTTCGTAAGTAGCGGATGTAAGCATAAATACAGGTATTTTTTTACCGAGTTCAGTTTTTTTAATTTTATAACAAAGGACAAAACCGGAATCCATTTGTTCCATTATTAAATCAATTATAGCAGCATCGGGTTTCTCTTTTTGGAAAACTTTGAACCCATCTTCAGAATTTTCTGCAGTTATAACTTCAAATCCTTTTGATTCCAGTAATAATTTGTTTTGTTCAAGAAGGTCAATGTCATCATCCACAAGTAATATTTTTTTAACTTTTTCCGTTATCATTCTTTCTCCATCAATTCAAAATTGGATTTATAATATTTACTTTTAGAGGCAATGTTATAATGAATGTAGTTCCTTTTCCAACAGTACTATTAACTTTAATCTCGCCTTTATGCATTTTTACAATTCCATAAGTTATTGCAAGTCCCAATCCCGTTCCTTTACCCATTTTCTTTGTTGTAAAAAATGGTGTGAAAACTTTACCGATATTTTCTTGTGGAATACCACAACCAGAATCTGCTATTTCTATTAAAATATTATTTTCAATTTTCTTGAGATTAATCACTACTTTCTTATTAGAGCTTGATTCGAGAGCTTCGCATGAATTTGTTAGTATATTAAGGAATACTTGCTTTAATTGGTCGTTATCCCCTTGAATTTCAAGGGAATCTATCTCGTTATTTATGCTTATTTCAATATCACTGAACTCAGGATTGATTAGTAACATCTTAGTAATATTTGTTATAAGGTCATAAATATTTACAGATGTAACTCTCAATTTACCCTGACGAGCAAAGTTGAGAAGATTAGCAACAATATTTTTACAACGGTTTGCTTCTTCAATTATCAAACTTAAATCCTCTTTGGACTGATTATCCTCAGTACACTTTTCAATTTTTCTTTTTAACATATTAGCATAAAGCATTATTGAACCGAGCGGATTATTGATTTCGTGTGCTACCCCGGCTGCAAGTTGTCCAATTGAAGCAAGTTTTTCAGCACTGTGAAGTTGATCTTGTGTATCCTTTAATTCTATATATGCTGATTCAAGTTTGTCGATTAAGAATGGGAGGCACATATCATCTTCTGCAAGGTCTTTAGCAATTGCTATAGCATATTCTCTGCATGTTCTATAACCGCAAGATCCGCAATTCAACTCATCGGATTTAGAATATTTGTTTGTACGGGAAAGGATTTTCTTGATTTCATCTTCAGAAGGCATTGGTCTTCTTTGATTCTTATTATGGAATGACCTTGCCAGATTCAAATCTCTATTATTATATAAGGTACTTTTCCATTCATGTTTATCGAATGAATTAATATTCTTATCAATAAAACTAATTACCTTTTCCCGTTTAGAATAGAAATTCAAATCAGAGTCGATTGCTGGTCCGCTTATACATCCTTCACAAAATAAAATATCAATAAACTTGGACTTAATTTTTTTATCTGCAATTTCATTGATAATTTCTTCAACTCTTTCTTTACCTTCCACAACAATTATTTCTTTTTCCAGAATATCACCCGATATATTTGCTGTCTTAAGCAAACCCCCTGTTAAAGGGAATGATTTGCCTAAATACGCATGAGGGGGATCAATATCTATTTCATCCATCAATTCAAGATTGATTTCTTCTGAATCAAAAATCTCTTTAAGCTCTGCAAATGTAAGAACAGCATCAACAGCATCACTTACAGAACTATCTTTATATTCGCTTTTCTTGGCAACACAGGGACCTATAAACACAACTTTTGTATCAGCACCATAATTTTTTTTAATATAGCGTCCCATTGCAATCATTGGTGAAACAACTTTTGCAAGGTTTGGTATTATTTCATTAAAATATTTTTCAATCCAGTTAAATACAGCCGGACAAGCACTACTAATAACAGTCTCTTCAATATTACTTTCAGCAAGTTCAGAATAATATTTACTAATCAAATCGGCACCGAATGCAGTTTCAACTACCTTAGAAAACCCTAAACTCTTTAATGCAGCCGGTATTTTGGAATAGTTATTTGGAAATGATGCCGGGAAAGATGGAGCAATCATTGCAACTGCGTTACCAGTTGGTAAAATTTCATTTACTACTTTATCTATATCACTGAGGATTTGTTTAGCATGTTGAGAGCAGACCTTAACACAATGACCGCAGCTAATGCATCTTTCTTCAATAACCACAGCTTGCCCGTTAATTACCCTGATTGCTTTTGCCGGGCATTCTCTGATGCATGAATAACATCTTTTACATCTTTGCGATATTGTAGTTACTATACCTTGCGACATTGTTTATTTTATTGTAAACCTATGCCTCTTCAAGAATTTTTTTACGGTTAACATAAGTAGTATGTAAAAGTTCGTGAGCTAAATGTCCGTTTGGTTCACCAAGAAATTCTTTGTACAACTTTTTAACCGATTCATTTTCATGTGAGCGCCTGTTCTTCATATTAACATCAATATCGTATAATGCTTGAACACGTTTTTTTATCTTTTCAGTTTTCTGATGAATTGGTTGTCCGCCTCCATTAATACATCCATCCGGGCATGCCATTACTTCAATGAAATGATATTTTGAAATTCCCTGTTCAACTTCATCTAAAATAGGTTTTACGTTACCAATTCCATTTACAACAGCAACATTAATATCCATTCCGTTTATTTTTATTGTTGATTCTTTAATGCCAGAATTACCTCTAATATCATAGAATTCCAGATTATCCAATTCTTTATCCGTAATTATTTTATAAGCTGTTCTTAAAGCAGCTTCCATTACACCACCGCTTGTTCCAAATATTGCTGCGGCTCCTGTTGATTCTCCAAGCGGATTATCAAATTCATTCTCCGGTAGTTCATTAAAATCGATTCCTGCCATTTTGAATAAGCGGACAAGCTCACGTGTTGTTAATACTGCATCAACATCCGGTTTATGTTCTTCTGTTAATTCGGGTCGATCCGATTCATACTTTTTTACCGTACAAGGCATTATCGAAACAACATAAATGTCTTCCGGTTTCAATCCCATTTTCTTTGCATAATATGTCTTTAGAATTGCTCCTTCCATTTCATGCGGAGATTTACATGATGAGACATTATCAAGTAATTCGGGTCTGTTCTGCTCAATATATTTTACCCAACCAGGACAGCAACTTGTAAACATTGGCAAAGTACCTCCATTAGATACTCTACTTACAAGTTCATTAGCTTCTTCAATTATAGTAAGGTCGGCTGCAAAATTTGTATCGAATACTTTATTGAAACCGAGTCTCTTTAATCCTGTAATTATTTGACCTGTTACGTTAGCACCGAGAGGTAAATTGTATTCTTCTCCCAAAGTAGCTCTAACAGCTGGTGCAATTTGAGCAATCGTAAATTTTGTTTTATCAACTATTGAATTCATTACTTCTTTGGCATGACTCTTTTCTCTTAACGCCGCAGTTGGACAAACAAGAATACACTGACCACAAAGGATACAATCACTTACATTCAATCCTTTGTTATACGGAGTAGTAACATTACTTGCAAAACCTCTGTTTGTAAAATCTATTGCTCCTATCTTCTGAATTTCGGAACAAGTTCTTGCACATCTACCGCATAAAATACATTTTGCTGGATCTCTTTCCATCGAAGCACTGGAGATATCAATGGCATGATCTTTCTTTACACCAACGTATCTGTGTTCTCTTATACTATATTTTTCCGATAAATCCTGTAATTCACAATTTTTATTTCTAACACATATTAAGCAATCCTGAGGATGATTCTCGACTAAAAGTTCAATAATAGTTTTTCTTGCAATCCTTACCCGTGGAGAATTGGTTTGAACTTTCATTCCTTCCATAACAGGATATGCACAACTTGGTGTTAATCCTCTCATGCCATCTACTTCAACAACACAAATTCTACATGCACCGGTTGGAAACAAATCTTTCATGTGACATAATGTTGGTATATTGATTCCTACTGATTTAGCTGCATCAAGTATAGTCATTCCTTCTTCAGCTTTTACTTTTATATCATTAATTGTCAGTTCTACCATTTAATACCTCTGTTTAATTGATGTTAATGGCTTCGAACTTACACGATTCAAAGCACATTCCGCACTTTGTACATTTTTCTTCAATTATATGATGAGCTTGTTTCTTTTCACCAACTATTGCTTCTACGGGACATTTTCTTAAGCATACTCCGCATCCGTTACATATTGCTGGATCGATCTGAAATGTTAGTAATTCTTTACATACTTTGGCTTCACATTTTCTTTCGAATAGATGTTCCTCGTATTCATCTCTAAAATATGTTAGTCCGGAGATTACAGGATTAGGTGCGCTCTGTCCCAATCCGCATAATGAAGTATCGCGTATTACGTCTGCCAATCTTTGTAAGTGGATTATTCCCTTAAATCTCTGTAATTGATCTAAATTATTTCCATTCGACTTATAACTTACAGGTATCCTTTCTATTATTTCGAGCATACGTTTCGTACCTTCGCGGCATGGCACGCACTTACCACACGATTCATTTTGAATAAAGGTCAGAAAATATTTTGCAACGTCAACCATACATGTGTCTTCATCCATTACTACAAATCCGCCGGAACCCATCATCGCGCCAACATTTTTAAGTGATTCATAATCTACTTCAGTATCCATCACAGACTCCGGTAAGCATCCGCCGGAAGGACCGCCAATCTGTACAGCTTTAAATTTTTTATTATCCGGAATTCCACCACCTATATCGAATACAACTTCTCTAAGAGAAATGCCCATGGGAATTTCAACTAAACCACTATTAGCTATTTTACCACTCAAAGCAAATACTTTTGTCCCTTTGCTTTTTTTAGTACCAAGCGAAGAAAACCATTCAGAACCTTTGTTAATTATTGTTGCAACATTTGCAAACGTTTCAACATTATTTATTACGGTTGGTTTTCCCCATAATCCCGCATCCGTTGGATAAGGTGGTCTTGGGCGTGGCATTCCCCTTTTACCTTCTATTGAGGCAATTAAAGCGGTTTCTTCACCACAAACAAAAGCACCTGCACCTTTCTTAATCTTAAGTTCAAAATCAAAATCGCTGTTAAGTATATTTTTGCCTAACAATCCGTATTCTTTACATTTCTCAATAGTGTTTTGAAGCCGTTCAATCGCAAGAGGATATTCTGCTCTACAATAAATATAACCGGACGAAGCACCAATAGCATAACCTCCAATAATCATTCCTTCTACAACTTTGTATGGATCGCTTTCAAGAACAGAACGATCCATAAATGCGCCGGGATCACCTTCATCAGCATTACAAATAATATATTTTATTTCAGAATCTTTTTTATGTGCCATTTCCCATTTGAGACCGGTTAAAAATCCTCCACCTCCTCTACCGCGAAGACCGCTCTCTTTAATTTCATTTACAACTTTTTCCGGCGTAAGAATTCTCAATGCTTTATCTAATGCTTTGAATCCGCCTCGGGAAATGTATTCATCTATAGAAAGTGGGTTTATGATACCGCAATTTTCAAGTACAACTTTCAATTGTCTTTTGAAAAATGGATGATCGGTTAACGCCGGAATATTTTCTGTCCCTTTGCCAAAAGAACCGAGTAATTTTTTCTTATATATCCCCTTATCAATTATTGTAGTCTTAACAAATTCCTGAATATCCTTTTGCAATATTTCGCAATAAGAGATTCTATCTTTGCCGGGAAGTTTTATATCTACAATTGGTTCTTTTGCACAATAACCGATACAACCGGTGGGAACAATTAATGCATCTATTTTATTTTTTGTTAATTCTTCTTCAATAGCTTTTCTAACTTTATCTGCACCCGATGCTAATCCGCAAGTTCCCATACCAATAAAAATTACTGGCATGGAGGCATTATCATACTTTATAGCTTTATTGATTTCTTCAAATTTGATTTTGCAGTTTTCATCTTTATGGCATAAAGGACCATCGGTACAACATGCAATAAATTGTTCGCAAGGTGTTTCGCTAGAATGCCAGCATTGTTCGCAGCATTTTTCGTTAAATGTTTTCATTCGGCACTCTCCTGTAATTCTTTTTCTTGCTTAGTCGCTTCTTCTTTTTTGTATTTACTAATTATTTTTGAAATTTCTTTTATAGAAACTCTTCCATAGTATTCATCATTAATGTTAATAACTGGAGCAATACTACAAGCACCTATACAGGCAACTATTTCAAGAGTAAAAAGTTTATCGCGTGTGGTTTGTCCTGCACAAATTCCTAATTCATTCTCAAGCGCAATTAAAATATTAGCCGAATTTTTTACATGGCAAGCTGTACCTCTACAAACACGGATGATGTTTTTACCCAGCGGTGATAAACGGAATTGATTATAAAATGTAGCCACTCCATAAACACTGCTAAGAGGAATACATAAATGGTTTGATATTTCTTTTAATGATTTTTCCGGTAGGTAACCATAAATTTCTTGGATATCCTGAAGAATTGGAATTAGATTGCTTCTTTCAAATTTAGGGTACTTTTCAAAAATATGACTGTGCATCTTCTTCTCGAAATATTTGTTTCCCTTGATTATTCTAAATTTATGCCAGATTTGTAATTAAAATAAGTTTCGAATTTAAGCGGGATAGCGATATCTTATATTAAAACAGCGTTAATGATTCCTAAGAATGAGAATGGAATTCTTTGATTTTTAGATGAAAATAGAGATTAGCAATCTTTTCAAATTCCCTTTCATCAATTTTTAGTATGTTAGTAAGGCAATAACAAAGAGATATGGAAAAATTTGAATTAGGAAA
>CAZEBL010000151.1:0-5150 GCA_964510325.1 uncultured Melioribacter sp.
GTATCCGTTAAAGGAATTGAATTCACTAAAAGAAAATAAAATAAATTTTATGATCTTATCTGAAAATAAAAATCAGTTTCTTGTTGCAATGAATTGTTTTAGCTCAGGTATATTCACCTTTAAGAATAAATATGTATTTCATTTTTTCTGTTTAAGCAATAAAAAGAAAACTTCAGATTTGTACTTAAATATATTTGATTATAACGGTCAATTAATTTCATCTGAAATAATTTTAAAAAATAAATCTATATATGATTTTAGAGTATTAGGAAAAGACAACAATGATAATTTTATTGTAAGAGATTTTATAGACGGAATCCCGGTTCTTAAGAAATTGCGAATCACAATAAATTTATAGCAGATGCTATAAATGTGATACTACTACCAATATGTTTTAGAATGAAAAAATATTTATTCTAGTCTGTAAAAATTATTAACTATATTCCTTTAAAATTATTAAAAAAACGCAATAAATTATTTTATAATTTATTAAATTTGAAAAGCAATAAACATTGAAAATCACGCTTGCAAATAAGCACATTTAGCATACGTCGCCCTGTAACAGTAGCAATGTTTTTTATTGGCATTGCATTAATGGGTATATTTGCTTTCTCACAGCTCGGTATCGATCTACTTCCAAATGTCAACATCCCTCACCTTATTGTTCAGACAACTTTTCCGAATGCAACACCCGAAGAAGTCGAAAAACAAATTACAGAACCGCTTGAATCTGCTGTAGGAACTGTTACCGGAATTAAGAAGATTGTATCGGTTTCTAAAGAAGGAATTTCTGTAATATCTGCCGAGTTTGTATGGGGAACCGATATGAAGTATGCCCTCCTTTCACTCCGAGAAAAGCTCGATAATATGAGCTTTGCTTTACCAAGAGAAGCCGGCAGACCAACAATAATAAGATCGGATCCATCCGCTTCGCCTATAATGACACTTGTATTAGCGCCAGCCAGTTCAAAAAAAAATTCCACAAAACCAAATTCAAATCCAGCATCCAGTATCCGGCATCCAGCATCCAGCTCCCTTTCTTCTTCTAATGCTGATTTACAATTCGTTGATCACTCATCAGATTACAGGGATATAAAACGTTTAACCGACCTTAAAGAAGCCGGACGGATTCTATTTAAGAGAAGGTTCGAACAGATAGATGGAGTTGCCCAGGCAGTTATTACCGGCGGACTGGAACGCGAAATTCTAATTCAGGTTGATCCTTCCAAACTGAATTTATACAATATCAAATTCGAGGATGTGGAAAGAGCATTAACCTCGTCCAACCTTAATATGCCGGCCGGTTCAATAATGAAAGGACTTTTCAGGTATTCTCTAAGAACGTTGGGCGAGTTTCAAAATCCCAGAGATATTCAGGAAACTATAGTTAAAAAGAATTTGAACGGCAGTACAATTCTTATAAAAGATATTGCAGTTGTTACGGAGAATTTTAAGGAAAGGGAAGGATTAACACGTTATAACGGTAGCGAAGCTATCGGTATTCTTATCTATAAAGAACCGGATGCCAATACTGTTTCAATTGCCCGGGTTGTAAAAGAAACGGTTCAGATTCTTCACAGGGATTACCCTGAATATAGTTTATTAGTAGTTTCAGATCAGTCCTCATTTATTGAACAGGCAATTTCGAATGTAAAACAGGAAATTTTTTACGGCGGTATTCTTGCTGTAATTGTTCTCTTCTTTTTTCTCGGGAATATAAGGCATATCTTCATTATCGGAATTACAATCCCCGCTTCGCTGGTAATTACAATTTTACTTCTCTATCTCTTCAATATTAATTTCAATATTATATCGCTGGGCGGACTTGCAGTTGGAATAGGTATGCTTCTGGATAATGCAATTATTGTTATTGAAAATAATACGCGCTACCGTGAACTTGGGGAAAAGAACCGGCTTGCAGTAATAAAAGGGACAAAAGAAGTCTCGATGCCGATAGTTGCTTCTACATTAACAACCATTGCAGTTTTTCTACCGTTAATTTTTGTAAGAGGAATTGCCGGGGAATTGTTCAGGGATCAATCGTATGCAATTGCATTTTCTTTAACTGCATCTATAATTACAGCACTAACACTCATTCCTATGCTGGATTCGAGGGATAGCTTCCGGATAATAAAAAATCCGGAAAAATATTTGTCCGGATACTTAATAATAGATTCCAACAAACATAAAAATATTTTTAAGAAAATCTTCTGGTGGCTTTTACTTCCACTTAAAATAATAATTAAGTCGTTCATTTTTATCTCTGCCTATTCGTATCTGAAGGTAACCTCTTTATTAAGAAAGCGTTTGAGTTTCTTTTTTACCGGCGTAGATAAGTTCATGAATTTCACAATTGAAAAGTACGAACGGTTATTGGAGTGGGCTCTGGAAAATAAAAGGAAAGTTCTGCTTATCACTTTTGCATTGATTATACTTACAGTACTTGCTGTTTTTAATATGAAGAAGGAATTTATTCCTAAAGGTGATCTTGAAGAGTTTATGATAGAAGTTGAGTATCCTTCCGGAACATCTTTAAGGGGAAACGCCGAGTTAACTTCGAAAATTGAAAATGCCGTTATCTCAATACCTCATGTTTCTGCTATTGTATCGAATATAGGAAGAGTTAACGAATTCGATTTTCTTAATAAAGAACAGGTCTCGGTTAATAAAACAAATTTAATCGTAAAACTCGATTCATATGAAAACTACCAGGAAGTTCAATCAAAGCTCAGATCCATTTTCGAAAATTTAAAGGGAATTAAATACTCATTTAAAGAAGTAAGAACCAGTTATTCGATGATAATTAATCCATCCGATAATGATATTGCAATAAAAATTAAAAATAAGGATATAGACCGCGCATATTCCAAAGCAGAAAAAATTATTGAGGAAATAAATGCCGCACAAATTTACGGTTTGAAAGAATTGCGAATCGGAATTGAAAGAGGTAATCCGGAATATACTATAACAATCGATCGTGAAAAATGTCTGGCTTATGGAATTAATGTAAGTGAAGTTGCCAATCAAATAAGTAATATGACCAGAGGTAAAGTTGTAACTTATTTCTCGGACTTCGATAAAAAAGTTGGTGTGAATATTAGAACTGCAGATAATAATCGGGACGATATAAAGTCGATTCTCAACAATTATATTGTAAGCGGTAACACAAAAATAGAGCTGAAGAATCTTGTTAACTATAATTTCGGTTACAATTACAATGAGATATGGCGCGAAGATCAATCCAGAACACTATATCTTTATGCAAAAGTAGAGGATGCAAAGATTGATGAAGTTATTGATAAGATTAATAATGTTAATTCCCGGATACCAAAATCCGGCGAGGAGATTATTTCTGTCGGCGGTATTAACGAAGAAATAAACGATGCTTTTTCAGCGCTCTATATTGCTTTAATTATTTCGGTTCTCCTGATGTATATGGTTCTGGCATCCGAATTTGAATCTTTTCTTTATCCATTTATTATTTTATTTTCAGTACCGCTTGGATTAATTGGAGGTGTTCTTCTGCTCTACATTTTTGGAGAAAGTTTAAGTATTATTTCAATAATGGGACTTTTGATTTTAATAGGAATTGCTGATAACGATGCAGTTGTAAAAATGGAATTTATTTTAAGAAAAAGGGAAGAGGGTTTAACTATTCGTAATGCTATTTTAGAAGCCGGCAAAGACCGTTTTAGACCGATTGTTATGAATTCGTTTACTGTAATTTTTGGATTAGTTCCGATGATGATAGGAATTGGTGCGGCTACGCAATTACGTGTTTCACTCTCGCTTGCTGTTATAGGCGGATTAATTTCTTCTACTTTACTTACATTGATTATTATACCTGTCCTTTACACTTATGCAGAAAAGTTTTCGAAGAAAAGAAATTCTATAAATTAGCTTTGGATCCAGGAGGGGAAATGAAATTAAAATTGTGGATGGTAATCTTAACCGTTGTAATTCTGCTTGGAGTATTGCTGCTTGTTATCCTTCCAGCTAATTCCACTGATGAAGTAAATCAGGAAAATGTTAATATAAATTATGATAAACTTGACGAAGTAGTTTTTGATGTTAAAACAGATCGTGTAAAAAGGGGAAACTTACTTCTTTATGTAAATGCCAATGGAATTATAAGAGCAATTGAGGAGCTTGAACTTACTTCTAATATCAGCGGGGTTATAAATACAATTAATATTTATGAAGGTAAACAGGTTAAAAAAGGGGAGTTATTAATTGGTCTTGACGACCGCGAGTATGAGATAGCTTTGAATGATGCTATTGCCAAAGTAACAGATGCAAAAGTTGAATACGGTTTCTTAGTAAGGGAATCTTCAAATGATACTACGGTTAATCCCAAAGCGAAAGAGTATCTGGATCAGATTAATCAACTTGAAAAAGATTTTGCACTGGGTAAAATAAATGAAGCTAAATACAATGATTTGAAAAATGAGCTCGATATGAAACTTATTTTTACCGGTGCTAAAAGAGAGGAAGTGATACAGAGCAAAAGCGGACTTACCGGTGCAATAAATTCTTATAAAAGAGCAAAATTGAATTATGAATACACAAAAATTAATTCACCTTTTAATGGAAGTGTTGGAGATTTTGATCTCGTAGTTGGGCAAAGGATTAGTGCTGGACAAAAGTTATGCAAACTTTTCAATAACTCAACACTCAAAATTGATATCGGCGTTCTGGAAAATGATATTTCTAAAATTAGGATTGGAGGGAGTGCAAAAGTGGAAGTTCCTTCCATTGAAGGAGAATATTTTAGCGGGCGCATTGTCTATATTAGTCCATATATCGATAAGGAAACAAAAACTTGCAAGGTAATCGTCCAGTTGCAGAATTCCTCCAATAAAATTAAACCGGGTATGTTTGCAAGAGTGCTACTTGAAACAGAAAATTTAAATAACCGGATATTGATACCAAAGGAAGCTTTGCTGGTAAGAGATAAGCGTAATTTAGTTTTTGTAGTAGAAGATGGACTTGCCAAATGGAAATACGTTCAGATTGGTAAGCAGAATGATCAATTAATTGAAATTGAAGAAGGTGTGTTACCCGGCGAAGAAGTTATTGTTGATGGTCATTATACTCTTGCACACGATGCAAAAGTGAAAGTAATTAAGTAGAGAAAAGCATTATTCTCT
>CAZEBL010000151.1:5160-7868 GCA_964510325.1 uncultured Melioribacter sp.
CTAGTAAAAAAAAATTATTTCATAGTTTACTTCTACTTGACTTTCAGAGTAAAATCTTTGTAGGTCCTTAGTTGAAAAAATAATTAAAAATCTTTCGGTAATATGAGTCACTCTATTGTAATACAGAAGAATATTTACAAAACCTTTTATCTAGTTATAATTTTTTTTGTAAGTATTTTTTTTTCTTCTTGCGATGAAAAAAAGAAAAATGATTTTGATGTTTCTTTAGAAGTTGGTGGATTTGAAATTTCGTTTGATAGTACGCCCGTACACAAGATCGGC
The DNA here is from genome assembly GCA_964510325.1 of uncultured Melioribacter sp. Taxonomy (GTDB): domain Bacteria; phylum Bacteroidota; class Ignavibacteria; order Ignavibacteriales; family Melioribacteraceae; genus DSXH01. The sequence goes on from CAZEBL010000151.1 coordinate 5,443, forward strand.
CCAATTTTAATGCCAGATACTAGTCATGTGGATTCGAAATTTTATTACGATCTACATAGAATGGAATTGAATGAGAATGGTATGCTATTACTAGCAGATAATTCCATTAATTGTGTCCGAGTAATTGATCCTAACAATAATAAAGAATTATTTTTCTTCGGAAGTAATGGAAAGGGACCTGGTGAGTTTCAGTTTATTAATGAATTAGAGTTTAATACGGAAGTTGGAATTATTACCATTGATAATTTATTGCTACGAGCTACTATATTTGATAATAATGGTAAGGTTAAAAGAATCATAAAACTTATGCAGTTTACTGACGATGTTGATTTTATTGACGATTCATTATTAATAATAAGTAGATATCAGCTTGAATTTGATTATAAAACAATTCAAATTATTTCTATCAATGAGGAAAAACTAAAATATTCATTTGGTCCCTTTCTTGAACCCAGAAAAAGTTTTATCAATAATTTGATATAGCTTAATGTATACATATACAATAAAAACTGGTATTCTTTTCAGTCAATAACAGGACTAATATATATTAAAGAAAACAACTCTATAATTATGTCACAAAAAATGCCCTATGCTCTTTGGATAATTGATCTGAATAATTATAATGCAATAAAAAGGTTTAATAATAAGGTCCCTTTCTCTACATATTCTAATGATGTCATAGAAATTAAAAATGATTATCAGTATAGAATTACGCGAAAATCAGGTATTCAACTGCATCCAAGAATTATTAAAAATAAAAGAGTAAGTGCAATATTTGATGAGGAAAATAAAATTAATTATTTGGACATATATAATATAGAGGGAAGCTTTATAAGATGCTTAAAAATTCCGGCTCTAAAAGACAAATACTGGGTTCAGGATTTTGATATTGACGATAAAAATTATGTAATGTATTTACTTATCAAGAATAAAGATAAAATCAGCTGGATAGAAAGATTCAAAATAGATCCGCATATATTTAATTAAATCTTTTTATTAAAAGAATAAGATTATATTTTCATTCTCATCAGGCCAGCCCGATCAAATATTTCCAAATCTCATTAAATTGAATTTATGATTTATACTAATTAAATTATTTTGTGAAAAAAATTTTCTACACATTTATAACACACCCGGTTACAACGGCAATGTTCTTCTTCAGTGTTGTTGTGGTGGGAATTGTGTCGCTATTCAATCTTCCGGTTGAGCTTACACCGCATATAGAGTATCCGCGGTTATCAGTTTCGGCTTCCTGGGCAGGAGTATCACCAGAAGCAGTAGAAGCACATCTAACATCACCCATTGAAGCAGAGCTTTCAACAATAACGGGCGTCAAAAAAATCTCTTCTATTTCATCTGAAGGGCTGTCCAATATTACTATAGATTTTCATCCAGATACCGATATCAATTTTGCAAGGATTGAAATAAATGAGAAACTTACATCGCTCAAAAAAGAATTACCGGTAGGAATCTCCTCACCAAGGATATCACAATATATTCCGAAAGATTTTCAGGACCTTCAGGGATTTCTTACATATTCTGTCTCCTCAAAACAGAGCGCAAATGAAGTAAGAAAATATTTAATTGATAACGTGCTTTATAAATTAAAAGCTATTGATGGTGTTTCCAACGTTGAAATAAGAGGCGGCACTGAACGAATTATAGAGATAATTATAGATTACAATAAGGTTAAGGCACTTGGAATTACTAATGAAGAAATTAATAGTGCAGTTGCAGAATCGGAGGTTATTAAATCCGCCGGTAAAATCGAGAATCGTTATTCGCATATTTACTTAAAAGTTAAGAACGAGGTCATTCATCCGTCGGAGGTTCGAGAGCAGATTGTAAAAAAGTTAACTAATGAACAATCGATAAGAATTAAGGACATTGCAAAAATATCTGATGACTTCGAAGAACCGCAGAGTTTCTATAGAATTAATGGAAAGGAAACTGTTACAATAGTTATCAGCAAAGAACCGGGTGCCAATACATTCAGCGTTGCAAAGAATATTGATAAGGAACTTAACAACATTGCCTCATCATTTCCCTCTGATTATACACTTGTAAAGGAAATTGATAAAAGCAAACAAATGTCTAAAGAATTAAATTCTCTTTACAAAAACGGAATCTTTTCATTCTTAATATTAACATTAATTCTATTACTGATTTTTAGAAATATTAAGTATCCGTTTGTCATAATTCTCTCTATCGTTTTTTCACTCTTTTTTTCATTTGCACTTTTTTACATGTTTAATCTATCCCTTAATATTATTACAATTTCCTGTTTTATAGTCGGTTTTGGTTTTATTGTAGATAATTCAATAGTTGTAATTGACTATTTAGACAAGCACTACACAGGAAGGGGGACAAAATATCTTGCGGTTTTAATCAAAGCAATTTCTTTACCTTTAGCAACATATACGATT
>CAZEBL010000152.1:0-7825 GCA_964510325.1 uncultured Melioribacter sp.
ATTTCGCCGCTAAATTTTTAAAAATTAATTCTGGTTGATCAAAAAGTAATCATTAAAAAATCTGTGTAAATCCGTTTCAATCTGCGGAATCTGTGTTCTATTACTTAATTAAAAACTACTTTTTGATCTCGGACTAAAGGGACAAATTCCTTGCAACACATTCGTAACTTCTGCATAATTGCTCATATTGATCATGGCAAATCAACAATTGCCGATGGATTACTCGAGCTTACCCATACAATCTCTAAACGGGAAGCCAAAGAGCAATTACTCGATAGTCTCGATCTCGAACGCGAACGCGGAATTACGATTAAGTCCCACGCAATCCAGATGCGCTACATTGCACGTGACAAACAGGAATACATCCTTAACTTAATTGATACACCCGGCCACGTTGACTTCTCTTACGAAGTATCGCGCTCACTCGCCGCATGCGAAGGAGCTATCCTTGTAGTTGACGCGGCACAGGGAGTTGAAGCACAGACCATTTCTAACCTTTACATGGCAATTGATGCTGGATTAGAAATTGTACCTGTTATAAATAAAATAGATCTGCCAAGTGCTATGGTTGATGTTGTAAAGCATCAGATTATTGATCTTATCGGCTGCAAGGACGAAGATATAATTCTTGCAAGTGCTAAAACACGTCAGGGTATCGATCAGATTCTTGAAGCTGTAGTTCAAAAAATTCCCGCTCCTGTTGGTGACGAAAATGCACCTCTTCAAGCACTCATCTTCGATTCTATTTTCGATTCTTACCGTGGTGCTGTTGCTTATGTTAGAATTATAAACGGAACATTAAAAGAGAAAGACGAAATAACTTTTTTTGCAAGTGGTAAAAAACATCTTGCAGAAGAAGTCGGAATTCTTCGGATGGGTAGAATTAAAACCGGAGAATTAAGAGCCGGTAATGTCGGATATCTTATTGCCGGTATTAAAGAACTTCACGATACTAAGGTGGGCGATACCGTTACTCACGTCCGTAATGGTTCCGATCAACCATTGCCCGGTTACAAAGAAATTAAACCGATGGTCTTCAGCGGTCTATATCCAACCAACTCCGATGATTATGAGAATTTACGCGATGCTCTCGATAAATACAGACTGAACGATTCTGCTTTAAGTTATGTGCCGGAAACATCTGCTGCACTGGGATTCGGTTTCCGCTGCGGTTTCCTTGGTATGCTTCATATGGAAATTGTTCAGGAACGGCTCGAAAGAGAATTTAATCAATCGATTGTTACAACTTTACCTAACGTTGAATACTGGGTTTATAAAAAAGATGGTGAAAAAGTTATCGTAGATAATCCCGCAGAAATGCCCGTTCAGGGTGATATTGAGAGAGTTGAAGAACCTTATGTTAAAGCGCAGATTGTTACTCCAAGCGAGTATGTTGGGAACTTAATGCAGCTTGCAATTGAAAAAAGAGGTGTATATAAAAATACAACATATATTGATCCGACTCGTGCCGATATTCAGTTCGAGTTTCCGCTCTCTGAAATTATTTTTGATTTTTATGATAAACTGAAATCGATCTCACGCGGTTATGCTTCGTTCGATTATGAATATATCGGCTACCGGGAATCTGATTTGGTTAAGCTTGATATAATGCTTAACGGCGAAAAGGTTGATGCTCTTTCTATTATTGTTCATGAAAAGAAAGCTTATTCGTGGGGACAAAAGGTCTGTTCAAAACTCAAGGATTTGATACCTCGACAAATGTTCGAGATTGCTGTTCAGGCAGCAATTGGTACAAAGGTTATTTCAAGGACAAATATAAAAGCACTGCGTAAAAATGTTCTTGCTAAATGTTACGGTGGTGATATTACGCGTAAAAGAAAATTATTGGAGAAACAGAAGGAAGGTAAGAAAAGGATGAAACAGGTTGGTAATGTTGAAATACCTCAGGAAGCATTCTTGGCTGTGCTTCAAATAGAAGATTAAAGAATAGAACACAGATAGTTATGATGATTATGATAAAACATGATCTTAAGAAAGCATAATAATCTGCGTTCCATTTTCAAATAATTTTAAGGATAATTTTTATGGCAGAAAAGATTGAAAAGAAAGAAAAGACACCGAAAGCAATGAGAACACCATTAAGACGATTTTTAGATTTTCTAAAAAATTTATTCTTTGCTGCAATAGCTGCATTGTTAATCAAAACTTTTTTAATAGAAACATCACGCGTTCCAACCGGTTCAATGGAAAGCACAATACTTGTTGGCGATTTTCTCTTCGTAAATAAATTTATTTATGGTGCTACTTCACCGCGGACAATCCCATTTACTAATATTGTTCTTCCTTATTTTCAGATGCCGGCAATCCGGGAACCGGAGCGGGGCGACATTGTTGTATTCGAATACCCCGGAGACCGCGATGAATTAGTTCCCATGTCAATAGATAATTATGTTAAACGATGCATCGGTATTCCCGGCGATACTATTTTTATCCGCGATAAAGTTGCGTTTGTAAACGGTAAAGAAGCATGGCGACCGCCACATATACAATATCTCAATCCCTATACAACACCGGCTGGGGTAGCTAATCCAAGGATTTTTCCAAAGGGTTCCAACTTTAACGAGGATAATTACGGTCCTGTTGTCGTTCCCAAAAAAGGCGATGTTATTCCTCTTACATTAAGTAATATTGAAGCATGGCGGACAATTATTGACCGTGAATTTGGAAGACGTGTCGTCACTATAGAAGGGAATCAGATTTTGATTGATAAAAAACCTGTCACCTCTTATACTATTACAAAAGATTATTATTTTATGATGGGTGATAACCGCGATGATAGTGCCGATAGCCGATTCTGGGGATTCGTTCCGCGAGATAAAGTTGTTGGTCAGGCATTCTTTATTTATTGGTCCTGGAATCCCGCAATTCCTTTTTCCGATTTCTTTAATTTATTAGGTTCTGTCCGCATTGGAAGAATTGCAAAATTAGTCCATTGAGTTTTTCATTACTCATCATTTATTTTGCGTTCGGTAAATTAGTTTGATTCTCTTAACCTTATCTGCGGAGATCATAACTAATCATAATAATCTGCGTTCTATTTTCTTTTAAGAAAGGTTTTATATGAAATCGCTACTGATTCTTTTCTTCACATTTGTTTTCTCCGCTTCCCCATTTTTTCAAACAAAATATTTAATCTACTTTGTTGATAAAGGAATTGAATCAAACCTGTTAAACAAATCATCCCGTGTTTATCTTGAAGCAGAGGAATTGCTTTCGCAAGAAAGTATTGAACGCCGTAAACAGGTAATGGGAGATAATTACATAACATTTGAGGATTTACCAGTTAATGATGAATATGTAAAATCTGTTGAATCTTTTGGCATAAATGTCATTCATAAATTAAAATGGTTCAATGCTATTTCGTGTTACTTAAGTGATCAACAATTACAGAAAATTAAATCACTTCCGTTTGTAAAAAATGTTGAACATGTAAGATCTTTCACGAAAAGAGAACCGGTTGAAGAGTCGGCAATACCCCGTCAGCAATTGCAGAAGACAAATTATTTACTCGATTACGGCGCTTCATTCACACAAAATAATCTATCGGATATCCCGGTTGTTCACGATCTTGGGATTAATGGCGAAGGTGTAATTGTGGGACTTCTCGATTCAGGATTTAGATGGAAAACCAATCCGTCATTACAGAGCCGTCAGGTACTCGGCGAAAGAGATTTTATTCAGGGTGATAATAATACTGCTAACGAAGGGAATGATGCATCTAATCAAGACTCCCATGGTACAAATGTATTCTCGATTATCGGAGGATACGCTCCGGGCTTTTTAATTGGACCGGCTTTCGGCGCAAAATTTTTACTTGCAAAGACTGAAGATATTCGATCAGAAAAAAACATTGAGGAGGATAATTACGCTGCAGCACTCGAGTGGATGGAATCTCAGGGGGTTCATATAACAAGCAGTTCGCTCGGCTATTCAACTTTTGATGCGGGACAGATATCTTATACTTTTCAGCAGATGGATGGAAAATCTACAATTGTAGCAAGAGCTGTAAACCTTGCTTTCGAGAGGGGAGTAACAACATTGACTTCTGCAGGTAATGAAGGCACCAGTTATTGGGGACCTAATGTTAGCGGAATTCAATCTCCGGCAGATGCACCCAATATGATAGCTGTTGGTGCAGTTACTTCTTTAAATCAGGTTGTAACTCTTGGTGTAAATTCTTCTACTTGGGGTAGCAGTAGAGGACCAACTTTTGATGGTAGAATTAAACCCGAAATAGTAGCTCAGGGTTTGAATGTTTTCTTTAATGGTAATACAGGTAACTATAGTTCGGGTGGAGGAACATCTTACTCAGCTCCAATTGCTTCAGGTGTAGCTGCAATACTTAAATCTGCTTTTCCGCATTTAACAAATAAACAGATAAGGCAGATTATTCTTGAATCCGGTGATAATGTAAGTTCTCCAAATAATGAAAGGGGATATGGATTGATTTCTGCAAGGAGAGCAATAACTTATCCTAATATTAGTTATTCAAGCGGGCAACCCGTTATCAATAAAGCAATAATTCTTAACGGTGGAATTAACGAAAGTACTTTAAGAATTTTTGTAAGAGAAGCAAATCAGAATTTTGTAGAATCAACTTTGCAGAAAAGAAATAGTTATTCATATACCTACAATGTTCCTTCAACTTTTGCAGATAAAAATATTGAATTCTATTTTACATATATGGGTAATAATGGTGTTACTTATAGAGAACCGTCAGTGAATAATTTCCGCTTTAAGTATGGAAGCTGGGCAATTGATAATGTGTTAACCGATGTAAAAGAGAATGAAGAGATACCAGTTCAATTTTCCCTTATGCAGAATTTCCCCAATCCGTTTAATCCGGAAACAGTTATTAATTACCATTTGCCAATTGGCAGTTATGTTCAATTAAAAGTCTACGACCTCCTCGGAAGAGAAGTTGCAAAAATTGTTGATGAATTTAAACCGGCTGGAATCCATAAAACTCAATTCTCAATTCTAAATTCTCAATTCTCTTCCGGTGTTTATATTTACACTCTTAAAGCCGGCAATTTTGTTCAATCTAAAAAAATGGTTCTTCTTAAATAATCCGGGAAGATATATGTCCGAAATAATTAATCCGCACCAGCTTAAGTACCTCGAATCATTTAGACCTGAACCCGATCCATTAATACTGGAGATGGAACAACTTGCAGCCGATAAAAAAATTCCGATTCTCGATTGGAAATCAGCTGAATTATTAGAACAAATTCTTCTTCTCATTAAACCAAAACGTGTTCTTGAAATAGGAACAGCAATTGCTTATTCATCTATTAGAATTGCACGCAAATTAAAAAAGAAGGGTTACGTAGATACAATTGAAAAAAGTCTCGATAATATTTCCCGTGCAAGTGAGTTTATAAAAAAAGCCGGATTAGAGAATCAAATAAACTTAATTGAAGGGAATGCTAAAGAAGTGATGCCGTTGCTGGATAAAAAGTACGATCTGATTTTTATTGATGCCGATAAAGAAGATTATGAAAAGGTTTTCTACTATTCGTTAATGCTCCTAAAAAAGGGAGGTGTTCTCTTTGTAGATAATCTTTTATGGCATGGTTATCCCGCTTCATCTAAAGTACCGCCATCATATAAAAATTCTACCAAATACATAAGGGAGTTTAATAAACTTTTTATGAATCAATCTGCCCTTGTTACTTCAATCTATCCTGTTGGTGATGGCGTTGGTATAGGAGTTAGAATTTAATGGAATTAAGTAACGATACTCAGAAAATATTATCTGCAATAGATAAACTTTCGAAAGATAAATTAAATTACCGCGAAGACCTTGGTAGATTGATTGAACTCTCAATTCAAAACAACAAGATGAAGGTTCTGGAAGAACTCTCATTCCAGGCACGTTATTCCCAAGGATTGTTGAAGATCGTTCAGAATCGTGATAATAAAATTGAAGAGGAGTATTTTTCCAAAGTTCAAAAAGAATTTGCCCAATCAGTAGAAAAAATTAAATCATCAATCGAAGAAATTCTTTCTAATTCATCTCCATTTATTAAACAGATTTTCAGTGATAAATATTTACAGATAACTCATGCAAGTCTATCCAACCTAAATAAATTCTGTCCCGATCTCGGTTTTGTTAAATTCTATTTTAATGATTTGAAAAGAGAATATTAGAAACCGGGAACTTGATCGAGCACAAATTCCCGGCTTTTGTGAAATGTTATTTGTGCTTACGTAATGTTTCTGAATACTTTTCTGCAACTTCTTGAACAGATTTACTTGAAATCAAATTGTAGATTCTATTTCGTAAATCCGACCATTCATCATGCAGCGGACATGGATTTTCTTCAGAACATTCTTTTAATCCGGTAACACATTTTAGATTAATTACAGGACCTTCAACTCTTTCAACAATTTCCAGAATAGAACTTTTCTTAGCTAAATCTGTAATCTTAAATCCGCCCCCTCTTCCCTTAAAAGAATCTACGTATCCATATTTAGCCATTCTTTGCAAGATCTTTGCAAGATAATGTGCTGGAATATCCTCACTTTTAGCAATTTCTGAGGACATGATGAGACTGTCTTTTGATTGACGTGCAAGAAATAGAATTGCTCTAATTGCGTATTCTCCGGTTTTTGTGTAGATCATGATGGACCTTTATTATTATATAAGATTATTATCTATTATGGGAGAAAAATATCCTAAATAAAAATTAAGTAAATAACACCTATTTGTCAATAAATTATTCATATCATTTTTTTTAACGATTTTGAATTCATTGGTCCTCTTTTGTGTTAATGTATTAAGTTAAATAAATGTGTTAAATTATAATCCCGAAATTGACGATTCATTAATTCCAAATAAAAACTGAGGGCAAAATGTCTAAAACGTTCGAAATCATCGAAAGAGTTGGTATTTCTAATGAAAGTATTTCAGATGCTGTTAAATCAGCGGTCATCGAAGCAAATACAGAAAAAAAAGTCGGCTGGTTCGAAGTAATTGAACAGCGCGGCAGAATTACTAACGATGGTAAAATTGAATATCAGGTAACTGTAAAAATTGGAAGAAAATTAACAGAATAAAGAAAGGAGAATAAAATGTCTTTAAAAGTAGGAGATGTAGCACCCGATTTTACATTAAAAAATTTTGATAACGAAGCATTTACACTTAGCAGCTATAAGGGAAAAAAGAATGTAGTGCTTCTGTTTTTTCCTGCTGTTGGAACTTCTGTTTGCGAAAAAGAATTATGTTCAACTCGCGATAGCATGAAAGATTATGAAAACCTTGATGCTCAGGTTATTGCTATAAGTGTCGATATGCCTTTTGCTCAAAAACTATGGCACGATAAACATCATTTCAATTTCCCTGTTGTTAGCGATTTTAATAAGGAAGTTTCGAAAGCTTATGATGCTATTTATGATGTATGGTTACCGGAAAAATTTGCACTTAAAGGTGTCTCTAAACGATCTGCATTTGTTATAGATAAGATTGGGGTTATTCAATATGCCGAAGTATTAGAAGTTGCCGGTAACGAGCCGAATTACAGTGCAATTCAAGAGACACTTAAGAAACTTGCATAGTTGATTAAATAAAGGACAGAAAACAAAATCTGTCCTTTTTTATTTATAGGAACTATTTTTTGAGAGTAATTTGTTTAGCTTCTAAATGAAAGGAGATTAAATGGCTGATGTTGGTAAAAAAGCACCATCTTTTTCTTTAATGGATTCTAACGGAGTTAATGTTTCCTTAAAGGATTTTAAAGGAAGAAAAGTTGTTCTCTATTTTTATCCGAAAGACGATACTCCCGGCTGTACAAAAGAAGCG
>CAZEBL010000153.1:0-7777 GCA_964510325.1 uncultured Melioribacter sp.
ATAATGATTTTCCACACCGTAACTATGTACTTGTCTGCACTTCCGATGCAAGAGAAACTTTCAAGTTAGAAAGACGAATTAAGTTCATTAAAGATTGTGTAAAGATTGCAAATGGCAAACAATTGATTTTCAAACTTCACCCGAACGAAAAAGTTGATAGAGCAACAAAAGAAATAAATAAATATGCCCCCGGTTCTTTAATTTTTTCGAGCGGCAATACAAATCACATGATTGCAAATTGCGATGTTCTAATTACTCAATATTCTTCAACTTCTTTTGTTGGATTAATTCTGGGCAAGGAAGTTCATTCCTATTTTGACCTTGAGGAGCTGAAAAGACTTTTACCATTACAAAATAACGGAACATCTGCAGAAAGAATTGCCCGAATCGGGCTTCACTTACTTGAATCCCCAAATACTTCTTTAGACGAAATGATTGATAAATACAGTTTAAGGATTGTATAATGAACATTGTAACGGTAATACAAGCAAGAATATCTTCCACGCGATTACCGGGCAAAGTGATGCTTCCTGTTCTTGGTAAACCGCTTCTTATCCATATGATTGAAAGGGTTTTGAGAGCTAATTTAATTGGCACGCTTGTAATTGCTACATCAACAAATAGCGAAGATGATAAGGTTGAAGAATTATGTTCGCATGTAAATGTTAATTGCTACCGCGGTCATTTAACCGATTTGCTTGACCGTCATTACCAGGTAGCTAAATTATTTAGTGCAGATGCAATTGTAAAAATTCCTTCCGACTGTCCGCTTATTGATCACAAAATTATCGACCGTGTAATCCGTTACTACATTGATAACGAGGAGTTCGATTACGTTAGCAATCTTCACCCGGCTACATACCCTGATGGCAACGATGTTGAAATTTTTTCGTTTCAATCACTTGAATATGCATGGAGAGATGCTGTAAAAGATTTTGAACGCGAACATACAACTCCATTCATGTGGGAACATAACGATTCGTTCAGCATCGGAAACGTTGAATGGGAAACCGGTCTCGATTTGTCAACCTCGCTTCGATTTACCATTGACTACGAAGAGGATTATTTCTTCATTAAAAGAGTCTTCGAAGAACTATATCCTCAGAATCCCGATTTCGGTCTGAATGATATTTTAAGATTACTTGAACAAAAAACCGAAATTGCAGAAATCAATCACAAGTTTGCGGGCACATACTGGTACGATAAACACATCGACGAATTAAAAAACATTAACGAATATAAAAGTAAAAAAAATAAGTAATCAGCTTTTAGCTAAAAGCTATTAGCTAAAGAAAGACTAATAGCTTTTGATAACGGAGAACCTCATGCCAAATAAAATTTTATTAACAAATGATTATCCATCAATTTCAAAATCGGATGAATTATATAATCGTGCCAAAGGTTTAATTCCTTCTGTAACTCAAACGCTTGCCAAGGGACCAACTCAGTGGATTAAAGGTGTTGCACCGAAATATTTGGTAAAAGGAAAAGGTTCGCACGTTTGGGATGCAGACGGAAATGAGTATATCGATTATATGATGGGTGTTGGTCCGTTATCACTTGGTTATTCCTATCCTAAAGTTGATGAGGCCATAAGAAAACAGCTCGAAGACGGAATTACTTTTTCCATGATGCACCCCCTCGAAGTTGAGGTTGCTGAAATGATCCGCGAAATTATTCCCAATGCAGAAGCTGTTAGGTACAGCAAGACCGGTGCTGATGCAACCAGTGCGGCTGTTCGATTATCCAGAGCTTACACTGGCAAAAACAAAATTCTTTGCTGCGGCTACCACGGATGGCACGATTGGTATATTGCTGTGACTGCACGTAATCTTGGAATTCCAGAAGCTGTTCAGGCAATTTCGTTTACATTTAATTACAATGATATCGACTCTGTAAAAAATTCTATAGACAATGATGTTGCAGCAATAATTTTAGAGCCGGTTGTTTTCAACGAACCCAAAAATAATTTTCTGCATCAACTTGCCGATCTATGCAAAGAAAATGGAATACTTTTGATTTTTGACGAGATGTGGACCGGTTTTAGAATGGCTTTAGGCGGTGCACAGGAATATTTTGGAATTACTCCGGACCTCGCAACTTATTCCAAGGCGGTTGCTAACGGTATGCCGATTTCAATCCTAACGGGTAAAAAAGAAATTATGCAACTTGCCGATGAAGATATTTTCTTCTATACAACGTTTGGTGGAGAAGCATTATCGCTTGCAGCAACAAAAGCTACGATTGAAGAGCTGCGCGATAAAAACGTTCCAAAATTTTTAAGTGAACAAGGATCAAAACTTAAGAACGGTTATAACTCTATTGCATTAAAACTTGGAATGGATTATACACAAGCTATAGGATACAACTGGCGTTCAATGGCAACATTCGATGAAAAAGCCGGCGACCCGCTTATTCAAAAATCTTTAATGCAACAGGAAATGATAAAACGCGGGATCCTTTGGCAGGGATTTCATAATATGAGCTTTTCTCATACCGATGCTGATGTTGATTATACTCTGCAAGCTCTCGAAGAATCATTGTCGGTTCTTAAAAAAGCTGTTGATCAGAATAATTTGAAAGAAATGCTTCGAGGAGAACCGGTTCAACCCGTTTTTAGAAAAGTTGATAACTTTAATATGAAACCGGTCAAGAAAATGTAAAATGAATAATTTAGAATGGATAAATATACAACTGAGGATATATGAAGCTTTTTAATTTGAGTAACAAAACAGCAATAGTAACCGGTGCATTAGGATTAATAGGCAAAGAACATTGCAAAGCATTAAGCGAAGCCGGAGCTAATGTTGTTGTTGCAGATTTGGATGAAAAGCTATGCGTGGAGTTTGCTAATACTTTATCCACAAAATCAATTGGCTTCTCTATCGATGTAACAAATCCCGGATCGCTGAAAAAATGTCGGGATAAAGTTCTTGAAACATTTGGTCACATTGATATTCTTGTAAATAATGCCGCAATAAATGATATGTTCGAAAATCCCAAAGCTGCAAGTGAACAATCTAAATTCGAAAACTATCCGTTGGATTTATGGCAAAAATCGGTGGATGTTAATTTGACAGGAGTGTTTCTCTGTTCGCAAATATTCGGCCGCCAAATGGCTAAACAAAAATCCGGAAGCATAATTAATATTGCATCAACATACGGAATAACGGCGCCGGATCAATCGCTATACAAAAAAGAAGACGGCTCACAATCATTTTATAAACCTCTGGCATATTCCGCTACAAAAGGAGCAGTTATAATGTTCACGCGTTACCTTGCTGCATATTGGGGTAAAGATGGTGTGCGTGTTAACACTCTTTCACCGGGTGGAGTTGAAAATTCTCAGGATGATTATTTTATTCAAAAATACTCCGCTAAAACTCCTCTTGGCAGAATGGCAAAACCGGATGATTATAAAGGAGCTTTAGTTTTTCTTGCAAGCGATGCATCTTCATACATGACCGGTGCAAATCTTGTCGTTGATGGCGGATGGACTTGCTGGTAATTAAAAAATCACAAATTATTAAGGACAAATCTTTTCAGGAAAAATAAAAATGAAAAAAAGAAAATTAACCGAAGAAGAAATTTTAAAGAGAGCCTCTAAAATAAAATTAGTGTTACTCGATGTTGACGGCGTATTAACTGATTCAGGTGTTTATTACTCTGCTAAAGGTGAAGAACTTAAAAAATTTTCAATTCGTGATGGTATGGGCATTGAGAGATTAAGAAGAATTGCGGATGTTGAAACGGGAATTATTACACGTGAGAATACAGAAATTGTTTCGAGCCGTGCGCGTAAATTGAAAATTACGGAATTACATCTTGGGGTTTATGAAAAAGAAAAAATCCTCGATGAAATTTTAAAAAGAAAAGGAATTTCAATTTCAGAAGTTGCTTTCATGGGTGATGATACAAATGATGTTGAAATTATGAAATTGGTTGGACTCTCTGCCTGTCCAGGTGATGCTACAAAATTTGCAAAGGAAGTTGCCGATATTATTGTTAAAAATAAAGGCGGTTATGGTGCAGTAAGAGATTTTGCAGAAATTATAATCAAAGCCAAATTGGATAAAAACAAAAAAGAAACAAGAAAGGGGGAAAAATGAAAGAAGCAAAAGTAAAAGTCGGTAATAGATATATTGGTGAAGGTGAACCCGTTTATATAATTGCCGAAATCGGGATCAATCATAATGGTTCTATTTCTTTAGCAGAAAAGATGATTGATGGTGCTGTATTTGCCGGATGCGACGCAGTAAAATTCCAGAAAAGAACTCCAGAACTCTGTGTTCCTAAAGATCAGTGGTATATAGAACGAGATACACCATGGGGAAGGATGACTTATATCGATTACCGTCACAAAGTTGAATTCGGATTCGACCAGTACAACGAAATAAATGAATATTGCAATCAGAAAGGAATCGATTGGTTCGCCTCACCATGGGATGAAAAGGCATTGGAGTTCCTCGACCAGTTCAATCCAATTATGTATAAGGTTGCTTCTGCATCTCTAACCGATACTTCTTTGTTAAAGAAAATGCGTTCTACCGGTAAACCAATAATGCTTTCTACCGGTATGTCCACAATGGAAGAAATTGAGAACGCAGTAAAAGTTCTTGGAAGAGAAAATTTACTAATTGCGCAAACAACTTCAACTTATCCTTGCGCTCTTAATGAACTGAACCTTAAAGTTATTCATACATTAAAGCAGAAGTTTCCTGAAGTACCAATTGGTTATTCAGGTCACGAAACCGGTCTTGCACCAACGCTCGCAGCAGTTGCATTAGGCGCAACATTTGTTGAGCGGCACATAACATTGGACCGTGCGATGTGGGGAACCGACCAGGCAGCTTCAGTTGAAATTGGTGGTATGTTCCGGCTTGTTAAAGATATCCGCGATATTGAAAAAGCTTTAGGCGATGGAATTAAAAAAGTTTATGAAAGTGAGCAGAAAAGCATTCAGAAATTAAGACGTGTTCAAAAAATTAGTATGTGATGGATTCAATTATAAATTCAATTACAGAATATTTATCCGGACTCGCGTATTACGAAAAGACATCTTACATAATAATTATTGGTACTGCTGTTTTATTCATAATACTAGAAAGAATTTTCCCTTATAACAGAGGGCAAAAAGTTTTGCGCGAAGGATTCTTTGATGATCTCGCTCTATATACTATTGCACAAAGTTATATACTTGGAATAATTATCTTCACCTTTATAATTCGGTTTATCGATGGTACAACCGGTTTATCGCGGCTACAAATATTTACTAATGTTCCGATATGGATTCAATTAATTTTCTTCACAGTTACGCACGATCTTTACATTTACTGGATGCACCGATGGCAACATAAGAATAAATTTCTGTGGAGAATTCACGAAGCGCATCACTCGCCCAAAAAAGTTGACTGGCTTTCCGGTTCGCGTTCACATGCTCTTGAGATTTTAATTAATCAAACAGTAGAATTCTTACCAATTGTTCTATTAGGCGCGCCACCTGAGGTCGCCGCTTATAAAGGGGTGATCAGTGCTGTCTGGGGAATGTATATCCATTCAAATCTTAACGTAAGAACCGGAAAACTCCAGATGGTTATTAACGGACCTGAAATGCACCGTATCCATCATACAACCGGTAAAGGTAGAAACCGCAATTTTGCAACAAAACTTGCAATATGGGATTGGATATTTGGTTCGGCTTTTTTACCAGAAGAGAAGGCTAATGAGTACGGTTTAAAAACATTCTTCCCAAATAATTATTTCAAACAATTCATTTTTGCATTCCGCAAATTCAAAAGAGAAGAATCTTAAAAACAATGCAGAGACCGATATAGATTTTTATCAAATCGATCTCTGCTTTACACTTTAATTCTTTTTATAAACCGTTAATTGATTTATCTTTTGGATAACGCACAGAATAAACAAATTTCTTACTTATCGATTTTGAAGGTTCTACACTTACTTTCCACGTAACTTTACCATCTTCTTTATTTAACTTACCGTCGGAAATATCAATTGCCTTTACTTTGATCTCTTCATTCATAGAAATTGGTAATTGTTCTTCTACCAGAATATTTACAGGTATGTTTTTATTATTTCTAATAACAATATCATAACCAAAAAATCTCTCAACATCACTACTTAAGAATTTATCTTCAGTAAAATCTTTTAGCACATCTCTTTTAATGGTAATGTTTTGATCCCTACCAAGAGAAATTGTTAAAGTATCTTTTGTAGTAAACGGATCAATAAAGGATTGACCTACATATGAATTTTCGAAATAGATATTTACTTGCCCCGGCAATAAATTATATTCATTCCATTTAGTAAGGTAGGCTAACAAGAAAGCGTTGTTATCAAGCTTTGGCGCAGCATAATATTCATAGTTTGCTGGGATTGTAAAGTCCCGAATTCCAATTGTATGTGGTTTGTTATCAGACGGAATAGAATACTTTATTGATGGACTAAACTCAACAGAAAGTTGTTTCTGTTCTGCAGAAAAATAATCCGCCATAGTTTCGGCAGATTGACTTTCATGAACAGCGGCAACAGCTGGTGGAGGAAATGATTTTTGTTCTGTAGTCATTCTTTCTTTATACAGAGCAAAGGTTTGAAAATCAATAAACCAAGGATACAACTCCGGTTTTATATTGTTTTGGACAGGATTGCGTGTAGATAAAACAACATTCATATCATTCCAATCCAATCCGCTATTTTGCCAGACATTTGCTTTGTAATTAATGCTTGCCGGTAATTCAAGCTTATCAACACGAATATCATAAACAGGTTTCCAGCCGGCATCGTTAATAAAATAATCAAGTGATAACTCAACATTGGTTGAATTTTTTGCAGAAAGAGTTACAACAACTTCATTCGAAGGTCTATTTAGTTTTGCATTCAGTTCATTCAATTGTTTATTTATTCTATCAATTTCTTTCTGCAATTTCTTAGTATCATTCATTATTGTGAGCTGCTGGTTTTTAATTTCACCTATTCGTTTTCTAAGGTAATCCGCCATTTTCTGTATTTCGGCAACCGTTGCACCTTTAGTATCACCACCAATTTGCTTATTCGCCATAATCAAATCGATTTCCAGTTTAAGTATTTCATTTTCATTCTGCTTTTGTAAAAACTTCTTATTCAAAACTTCGAGAGAATCTTCGAGTAAAATTACTTGCTGGTTTTTAACTACCGGCTTCAGATAATCAAATCTTTGCTGTACTGAAATAATAACCGCTTCTCCCTTTGCCGCAACATTAATACTGTTTCTATCAATATTGGATGCTAAACCTCCAATCACCACATCGGTTATTCCTTTATCAATTTTTATTTTTGCAGAATGTACAAGTTCTGCTCCTTTTAAAAATACTTTTACACCAGTAAGATCTGTTTTAACATTAATCTCATTGGAAGCAATTAAATTACCGACCAATAGAATGGCCATAATTAAAACAAATTTTATTTTCATTATATCCTCTGCGTTTTTTATTTGGTGATAATTAACATTTTCTTATACACAATTCAAAATCTCTTGTTCCTCAATTTAATATAATCTATATCAACACCTCAAATTCTTTCAAATAAAGCCGTCTTTCCTTATTTTTGCTTTACATTTTACTTAGATATCGATTGAAATAATTTTTTGACTGCCTTATAGAAGAATAGTTTTCCCACGAAAGAAATGTTAAATGAAAAAACTGCTGGTAGAGTTTCTAAAAAAGCACTTTAATTCCATTGTTGAAAATTGGACAGCAAAAGTACTTCAGGTATTTAACGA
>CAZEBL010000154.1:0-4645 GCA_964510325.1 uncultured Melioribacter sp.
TAGGCAGCAAAACATCATTTAATTGGCTTGTAGGAATTTTTTTCTTTCTCTCTTCATTTATCTTTTTTGCAAGGTCGATCAACTTATAGATTCTCTGTTTTGTGAGAGCAGAAATTGTAATAACAGGGATGTAATCTGCCATTCCAACTTTTTCTTTAACTGCAATTTCGAATTGACGGGCGGTATTGGTTTCCTTTTCAATCAGGTCCCATTTATTGATTGCAATAATAAGTCCCTTTCGCCTTCTAACAGCTTCCTGAATAATTTTCTGATCCTGATTTTCTATTCCTATTCCGGCATCAATTAACAAAACAGCAACATCACTATCCCATAAGGCACGATAAGTCCTTACATTGGCAAAGAATTCTATGTTCTCTTTTATCTTAGTTTTTTTTCTTAGACCCGCTGTATCAACAAGAATAATTTCCTCTCCGTAGTATTTTAGAACAGAATCGATACTGTCTCTTGTAGTTCCGGGAATATTAGTTACGATACTTCTATCGTAACCAAGCAAAGCATTTGTTAAGGATGATTTGCCAACATTAGGTCTTCCTATAATCGAAAGTCGAAGCCGGTAATCCGGAGTTTCTTTTTCATCAGGGAATGGAAGATGGTTTTGCAGATCATCAAGAAAATCACCAAGGTTTCTTCCGTTTAGTGCGCTTATGTCGTAAATATGCTCGAAACCAAGTTCATAAAAATCATTTTTATAAACTCCTAATTCAGAAGTATCGGATTTATTAACAAGCAAATAATATGGTTTAGAGGATCTTCGGATCATTCCGGCAATTTCTTTATCAAAAGGAGTTAAACCAATTCTTCCATCAACAATGAACAAAATGGCGTCGCATTCTTCAAGTGCAATTTCAACCTGCTCTCGTATAGCACTTTCAAAAGTATCTCCGGAATCAGGTACATATCCGCCGGTATCAATCAACCTGAAATGTTTACCATTCCATTCAACATCACCATAAACTCTATCTCTTGTAACACCGCTTACATCATCAACAATTGATGTGCTGCTTTTAGTAAGCCGGTTAAAAAGAGTTGATTTACCAACATTGGGTCTTCCAACAATTACAACAATCGGTTCTTTCACACAAAATTCCTATTTAAAGAAAATATTAAAAATTATATTGCAAATTTAACTGCGGATAATAAAAAGTCCTAAATCCAAAATCGACTTTTTTAATTTCTGATGAGATGCTTAAATCCCTGTTATAACTCGATGCAGACAAAGCAGCATCAATTGCACTTATTATATGGTTTGATATTATTACAATAACTGCCGTTGATGCAACATTGTAAAAATCATTTGCCTTTCCACGCTCTTGAGAGTAGTATAGAAATTTACTTGTTAACGGATCGCCATAAGTGAAAGGAGTATTCTCGTCGCCAAAATCGTCCCACCCGACATTAAATTGCGGATACTTACCAATCATTTCAAAGTACTGCTGATCTTTGAACGGTGCCAACCTGTGAGAATAATACTTACCGATTGCACTTTCCAACCTGTTTAATTCCGTCCATATAACATTTCCATTGATATCAAAAACATTATATTCGGCAACATTAACAAGCGGATTAATCGAAGCCGCATTTTTAACCGTCCACTTTGCATATCTTTTAACATCCCAGTGAGAAAGTGCAAAATTCTGAAATGAAATTGTCTGATCATCACCTTTCTTATCATAAATAAGCCCAGTAGTAATAGCAGCAACTTCCACAACAACAAAGAGAATTGATTTCAAATAACGTTCTGAATAGAATTGACCTGCTCCTGGAAGAGCAAATGATAAAACCCCTGAAAGCAATGGGGATTTTTTATGTGTCTCAATGGATTGACTTTCTTCTTTAAAATTTGGAGCGGATTCCAAATATGTAATTCTGGAATCGAAAAATAACTTTCCCGTTAATTTACCATTGGGATTTTCTTGCGAATACAAAACTGAAGCAAGTAAAAATATTACCACAAACATTTTTTTCATTTAAGTTTTTCCATTCAATTATAGACTGAAGTCAAATAATATTCCGCCATAAAATTGAAATTCTTTTCCATATGTAACATCTTCGCCTCTAATTTTACGAGTAAATTTATCGAATGAGTAAGAAGCATTAAAGAAAATACTTGTTGGGAAAAGATAGAATGAATTCATTTTTATTCTGATCTCTGTTCCGGCGCCTTTCTTAAAATCACTTAAAGAAGTAATTTTTCCTGTCCAGGCATTTCCTAAATCGCCGTAAAAGGAGAGATAAATTTTATCTATATAAAAATGTCCAAATCTTGAATCAATATTTGTTAGCAACGGAAATCGATAAGTAAGATTCAACCAGCCTACTTCATTTCCACTAACAGCATAGAAAGGATAACTTTTCATTCCGATTAATCCACCTAAATAAAAGTCGAAGAAATCCGGAACGCCGGGACCTAAGATTGAGCCGGCTCTAAACTGAAGAGTAAGCGTGTTCTTTTTACCAAGGTCAAAATATTCTTTCCAGTTTAATTCCAGCTTATGGAAGTTGTAATCGTTGTAAAGTGGTTTTAATATTCCATCAGCTACTTCATAATTACCTTCATTATTATAGCGGTTAAACTCATAATTATACTGTAATTCAACTTTACGCCCGACCGGATTAATATCCGTATCTACATTGGGAATTAAATTTTCGTGAGTAAACTTCATCTGTAAATTTCTGCCGATAAAATATTTATCGTTAGTTGCCGGATAAAGAGAATTATTAGTTTCGGGAATAATAAAACTACTCAGGTTGGAGACATACTGGCTATAAATAAAACGGAGTTCTATTTTGTTACCCTCAGTAAATATTTTATGACGAGCAATAAAATCTACTTCGAATAAATTGTAGGTTACTTCAACCGGAACATTGTAATCAATTCTTGGAGGAGTAAATGTAGAATCAATTCCGAACTGGAGATCGAAATTTGCAGCTCTGCTAATGCTGAAAAGTTCTAAACCAAATTCCGGTTTTAATCCTAATGGAAATAGCAAGGGGAACTTATCGCGGTATTCAAACAAGAAATAGAGATCCCGTTCAAGCTTCTTATTAATTGAAGCACTACCGAAGATTGAGAAACGATTAAGTACATCGCTTGATGTGAAATAAAATCCAGGTTTAATTCTGTCCCATCCGGAACTGGATGTGTTGTAATTATCAATTCTAATAAACGGGTAGAAACTTATCTTAGAAAAGAAACCTGAATATTTTTCAATTGAATATTCCGGTAAAGAAAAATCATTAAAATTACGTAATGAGTTTATATTAAATTTTGCAATATCACCGTTGGGATTATCAACTTCTAATGGCGGGTTATTAATCCACACATATTTTTTAGTTGGATCGACTTTCCCCTTTTCATCATTAGACATCATAAATATTTTATAGCCATCAGCAGTATAACCGGCATAAACCAGATTCCCTTTTGAATCGACCGAAGGCATAAAAGCTCCACCGGTAACATTAGTAATCTGCTTTTTTATTCCGGTATTAAAATCGAGCTGGTAGATGTTGAAGATTCCGGTTTCATCGCTTGAATAATAGAGATTACCATCAGTTGCCATGAACGGATGACGTTCGTCAGCGTTGGAATCCGTGATTAACTTATAATTGCTTCCGTTTGTATCAACTCTTCCGATATCACGGTTATCGTGGTAAGAGTAATCGAAAAGGATGAATGAATTATCATCTGAAAACTTAGGATTATATAGTTGTTCTCCTTTTTCGAAGAAAGTAAGCCGCTTAAAATTCTTCCCTTTTATATCGCATAAACCGAGATTAACAGTTCCATCATTCTGAAAGACGAATGTAATTTTCTTACCATCGTTTGATACAGAAGGATTATTAGCCCTTAATCCGAAAGTTATACGCTCTTCTTTTTCTTTGTCGATGTCATAAACATAAAGATCATGTATATTACTCCATCGCGGGTTATCATCGCTTAACTTAGCATAGATAATCTTATTCTCACCCGGGATAAAACTTACAGTTGATCGGACATTAGAGACAATCATTTTTTCTTTTTTTGTAACTACATCATATAGATAAACCGCAGATAAACCGAAATAATCGCTTGTCTTATTAGAAATGTAGAGAACTTTATTTCCATCGGCTGAATAAACAGGATAAAAATTTCCAAATCCAATTGAAGCGATAGTATCGCCACGAACAAGATTCTGTTCAACTTCTGCAATTCTCTTTTTATAATCCTGTTTTAAGAAATCGGACCATTCCTTATAAATTTCATTACCGTTCTTACCAATAACTTTTTCGAACGCCGCGTCAATTGTAAATGTAGTAAGGTTACCGAGTTTCTGAGTTACTTCTCTTAATTTATCTTCGCCATATTTCTGGGATATATAACGGGTTAACGCAAAACCAGAATTATAAACCGATTCATTTCCCAGACTTGTTTTATCGAATACACCCATTTGATTCCATGTAAGCAATTTATTTTCGAGGGCATAAGATCTCAAGATCATATCGCGATGAGTATCCCAGTTATCATAATTAAACTCCTTGCGCATATATTGTGCTGTCCCTTCAGCAAACCATGCCGGAATATTTATCATTGGTACCGGGTAGGAAGCAATAAAATTTGGAAAACCATAGAGAATATCGGGACGGC
>CAZEBL010000154.1:4655-7769 GCA_964510325.1 uncultured Melioribacter sp.
AAAACAGGTATGGTTCGTGTAAGTTTCATCCCGGCTTGAATCTGAACCATGTGCGTGAATTCATGCGAGATTACATTACGAAGCCAGTTGTGTGTGCCGCGTAAATCAAAATCGAGTGATGAAGACCATATCTCAATTTTATTATCAAAGAAGAATGTTGCACCGTTAGAATAATCATCGATATCTTTAATCACAAAATCAACAACATCCGGTTCATACTGATATAGCGAAGTAATCGGCTCCCAAATTTCATCTGCAATTTTTGCAACAGTCTTTGCAGTCCTTTCAGCACCTTCGTGAAAATGCACTCTTACATACTTACCTTGAATAGTAAACCATTTGTAATCGGGATTGTATTCATTAACCTGTGAGAAATTTACGACAGGTAATAAGAAAAATAATGCAATTATAGATATAACCCCGATTAATGATAAATCAGTTTCAGGTTTTATATCTATTTTTAATATACTATTCATTCGTTCCAATTATTTTATTACAGCAATCTTAATCAATTTATTTGCAGTTTTACCGGAATTACTTTTAGCTTCAATTCTCGCGTAATAAACTCCGCTCTGTATTCCGGAAACATTCCACTTAGTTTCATTATCAAATCCGCCGATTGCTTTAGAATTTAGATTTGCTACAAGGTCACCTGATATATCGAATATTTTTATAGATACATCAGAATCTTCTGAAACAAAATAACTGATGTTAGTTTCATTACCATAAACCGGATTTGGCCAGTTGTATGCTTTTTCTGTCGGGAAGAAATCTACAATTTTAGATTTTGAATCGGCAGCAATTGCATAAGAGTTATTTGATGAAGTGGCGAATTCACTAATCCAGTATTCCTTACCGCTTAACGAAGATAAAGACCAGTGCGCCAACTCCCCTGTTCCATTAATAACGGGAAGAATAGGCTTGAATCTTGCAATTGGGCCCATCGTTGGTAATTCTTCCATACTAATAACAGGAATTACTTTCTTATTGTTTATTACATTTATAGGGAAAGAAGTTAAGATTTTACCATCTAAAGAATTAGCCGCATACAGGTCACCATTAGTATTGAATGATAAAAGATCCGGCTTCTCATCGTTATTAAAATCAATAATCAACGGGGAACATAAGAGTAAATATTTTGAGTAAGTATCAATCGGGAAATTAGCAGCTAAAATTCCATGAAAGTTTACTGCATAAATTTTAGTTCCTGAGTTGAATAATATGTAGTTATTTCCATTGGCCAATAAATCAGCAATAGAAAAGGAAGACAATTCTTCTACAGGAAAAACAAATGATGAGGTTATTATACCATCGGAAATAATAGTAAAATTATTCCCTTCTGATAGAATTACATTTACAAATTTACCTTCAGAATTTTTTGTGAGAGCAAGCTGTTTTGGTTTTTGATTAAGTGTAATCGACTTCCCTTTTGAATCGGCAAACTTGTTATCAGTAATTAAGGAGAAGTAATCGTCGTAGGATGCAATTTGTTTAACCGGTTTACTATCCACAGAATATGTAATAATTCCCCTTGTAAAGTTTGACGATATAAATTCAACAAGATCGATCTCATAGACTTTACCATCTGTAGTTCCAATCATCCCTTTAATTATGCTACCTCTTTTTACTATAACCGGAGTTGAGGATATTTCGTTACTGATAGAATATTCCGATAAGTTGTAAATGCCATTAATTGTGGAAAGCAAAGTCAACTTATTACCATTTACTCCAAGAACAAATTCGTTCGAGCCTTCCTTAAAAACCGCTGGTTTAAAAGAGCTGAAATTTTTAATTGTGGAACTGTTCCCGCTGTAAGAATCAATCCGAAGCAGATCTGTTCCATCCAGAATATAAGTCCAATAGTTATTCCCAACTTGAAGCAGCGAGATGGACATGGGATTTTTTATTACAGGAATTTTAACACTCCTGCTAAGAGTAATTTGATTACTTCCAAATTCCACATCGAATGAGATTCTATTAGCAAGGCTGGAAAAATTTTCTAATGTAATTAAACTGTTAGAGCCGTCATTCGATCTGCTATTCGGTTTGGAATCGTATGCAAAACGGTTTTTATAAAGTCTTGCTTTGTTTTCTTTAAAAAAGAAATCTTCTTTATTACCTTCTCCAATAAGGTCACCAATAACAGTTACAAAAGTTTCACCAATATCCTGTATACCATCTGATTCTTCAACATCAACTCCCCTTCTGTTGGATTCGGTATTGATTTTATTATCAGCAATTTTTTCATTTATAATTTTTTCATCAATATGCCAGATAAGAATTCCGCTTCCCGGTAATGCTGCGTCATATTCATCAACATCAATCACTACACCACCTGGAATACCATTATCAAATTTTCTTTCAACAACATAAACGCCGCTTGTATCTATATCAATTATTTTTGTAAATGTTTGTCCGCTCTGTTTATAAGTAACTTTAACTTTATCGTTATTAGAATCCTGTGAACGGTTCTCAACAAGAAAATACTCAGAAGAATTTATTGGAATTTTTAACAGAGTGGTATCGTTTAATGCAGCAGAATTTCTTGTTGTAACAGTTACCTTTCTATTACCGGCACCCAATGTTATAGGTGATTCCCAACCCAGATAAATTTTTTCCCATGGCGAAGGTTCAGGCGGAAACATTCCGTAGTTTGCAAATATTGCCTGAGGATCCATTAACCCAAAACGACCGATTGCACTTTTACCAGTATTAGTATTAAACAGATCCGGTAAACCAAGATGTGTTGCAATATGACTAACCAGCAAACCATTGATCGATAGTTCTTCTAAAACAACAGAGCCGTCAATTGCTTCAGCTTCTCTCGACTCTGTCTCGGGCATTATTATTGAGTTTTCAATCATAAATGAATTATTATTGACCGGAATACCATTAAACTGATTTCCGAATATTTGCTTGAAGGCATTCTTACCAAGATATAATGATGGCAGGTTCCGGTTTATTAATGGTGCTCCAACAGAAAATGCATTACTGATACCGGCATGGAAAATTACAAACAGGTCATAATCGCTAAACCTTTCATTAGTAAATTTTTGATCTGCAAGCTGCCAGACTTCCTTTGCAAAATTACCAAGTGGAGTATTATTATTTGAT
>CAZEBL010000155.1:0-7737 GCA_964510325.1 uncultured Melioribacter sp.
CATTATTGCATCAGCGGGTTATTTAGGGAGTCTTATGTTTGGAATGCTTTTGTTTTATTCAGCGGTAAACAAAAATTTTAGTCGTGTTGTATTACCAATAATTGGAGGGATAATAATTATTTTCTTAATCAATTCTTCAAAAAATGAATACCTGATTTTTATCGCAACATTAGTATTATTATTAATAGTAGTGATTATTTATAAAGCACCGAGTTTAATTTCCAGTATCATCTTAAAAGCATTAGGAATTATTAGCTGCATCTATGTTTTAATAGACATTAAGCAAGATATACTAGATGCATCTATTTCATATTCAGATGCTTCGATTTTAGCTGAACTTACAGGCATTCATCAAGTATTGTGGGGATTAATTTGGTTTTGTTTAACGGTAATCGGAATTTTATACTTATTGAAACTATCGCACAAAAGAAATTTTAACTAACTTTTTCTCTGATAACTTCTGGTTCATTTACCTTTGTTAAAATTATTAATCCAATTACAAAGAAGATACATATTGTAAGAATTGCAATTCGTTGTTCTCCCGTAAGATAACTAACAAAACCAAAAACTAAAGGACCGAGGATTGCTGAACTTTTTCCAAAGAAAGAATAGAATCCGAAAAATTCTGTCTTCTTATCAAATGGAGTAAGCTTCGACATCAAACTTCTACTTGTTGATTGAGTAGCACCCATAACACTGCCAGCCAATAATCCAACTCCATAAAAAGAATACCTTACTAAATCTGGTGTAGGTATAGAAAGTAGCCCGGATAAACTCTCAACAAAAGGATTATCTTTGCTACTGGTTATAAATGCAAACACAATAGTAAATATCCAGATAAGGAGGGAAAATACTAAGGATTTCTTCTGCCCGTAAGCATCAGCAATAATTCCAAAAAGAAGTGAGCCAAAGATTGCGGTTGTTTGTACAATAATAAAGAAGACAATCAATTCTCCCATTGAAAAATTCAGAGTGGTGCTTGCATAATTGCCTGAAAAAAATATAACAGTATTTACACCTTCAATAAAGAAAAAATAGGAAAGTAAAAATAGAGCTAGATTTTTATAATTTTTTAAATGTGTAACCGTATTTAAAACCCTATCTAAACCGATTTTTAGATAAGACTTATCCCTTATTACTTCTTTTCTATTATCTTTTAGAAAAATGAAAATTGGAATTGCGAATAGTAAAAATATTAACGCAGAGACAGGGAAAGTTTCTTTAATCATGTTCTGATTAATAAACGGAAAAACAACTGCTAAGGTAGTTAGAGAACCTAGATAACCCATTGCAAATCCATAGCCACTTACACGTCCATAATTTTTTGGTGATGTAATTTCAGGTAAGAATGAATCATAAAACACAAGTCCGGCTTCAAAACCAACGTTAGCAATTATAAATAGAATAAGAGCTTTAACAACATCTCCCTGGTTCATAAAAAAAAGCATTGCAGTACTGATAATACAAAGAAGAGTAAAAAATAAAAGAAATCTTTTTTTACCGGCAGAATAATCGGCAATAGCACCGAGTATGGGTGAAATAATTGCTGTTATAAGCATTGAAACACTTGTTCCAATACTCCAATAAAAATCACCAACTGGTTTTCCGGAAGTAATAGTTTGTTTGAAATATACTGCGAATAGAAATGTTACAACTACAATTGAATAAGATGTATTTGCAAAATCGAAAAGAGTCCAGACAAAAATTCTAAATCTTTCCCGATCTGCAAGATTAATGGATTTTTTTTGCAAGGGTTTGGTCAATAAGTCCTCTTCCGGTTTTAATTAGTTTGCCGGATTTTTTAAGATCGGATAATACCGCATCAAGGATTCCATTAATGAATTTGTTACTATTAGAAGTAGAATAATCTTTTGCGATTTCGATTACCTCGTTTATAGTTACTTTGGGCGGAATATCAGGGAAATTCATTAATTCAGAAATACCAATACGAAGGAGGATTCTATCAATCAATGCTATCCGGTCCATTTCCCAGTTCGATACTTTTTCTTGAATAATTAAGTCGAGGTCTTTTGTATTAGCTACTACTGAATCGATAAGTTTCTTCGCAAAATCAATATCGGGAATGGAATATAGATCGGATAAAATTCCGTTAGTTAGATTGGTTAATCCTTCTCCATTTAATTCATATGCATAAAGAACTTGAAGTACTTTTTCTCTTAGAATTCGTCTATTTGACTTCTTTATCATCGTGTTTAAGAACCCTGGGAAATCTTACTGATTAATCTATAATGTTAACTATTAAAAAGAAACTATAAAAAAATTTATTCAAAAAATAATATTAAGGATTTGCTAATTATCTTTATTAAAACTAATGAGTAAATAGTAACTAACTTAATTCAACTTTTATTTGCAAATAATTTTCTGTAGAATAATTAATAATTCACAAATAATTCCGGAATTAATGTTTCATCAATTCCCCAATTCTTCCATACGAACCAGAATGAGATGAGAATATTTTTCTTATACCTCCAATCTGGTTTAATCTTTCTTCTGCAAGAGTATTAGAAGCCAGATGCGTAGGAATCTTTTGTTCTTTAGCAATTTTAATAACTCTCTTAACAATATCGTAAATTGCTTCGGCTTGTTTCATAGCCCTATCCTGACGGTATCCTTCGAGTTCATTTGCAACATTAATTAAGCCGCCGGCATTTATAACATAATCTGGTGCATATAATATGTCTTTTTCTATTAACATTTTACCATGTTTATCTTCATCTTCAAGCTGATTATTAGCACCTCCAGCAATAATTCCGAACTTAAACTTAGGAATAGTTTTATCATTAATTACTGCACCGAGAGCATTTGGCGAAAAGATATCTGCATCAATATCATAAATTTCATCGGGCTTAACTACATGCGCTTTAATAGTTTCAAGCACCCTCTTCACTTTATCATCAACCAGGTCTGTAATATAAATTTCTGCACCTTCGCTATAAAGATGTTCACAAAGATAACGTGCGACCTGACCAGCACCTTGAACAGCAATTTTTCTACCGCGTAATGAATCGTTGCCCCATTTTTCCTGAGCACATGCTTTCATTCCCACATAAACACCATAGGCAGTAACCGGAGAGGGATCCCCACTCCCGCCAAGTGCTTTAGAAATTCCTGTAACATAACGAGTTTCCATCCTAACATATTCCATGTCCTTAACATCGGTTCCAACATCCTCGGCAGTAATATATCTTCCGCCTAATCCATCAACAAATTTTCCGAAAGTTCTGAATAACAATTCATTTTTCTGAGAAGCAGAATCTCCTATGATAACAGCCTTACCACCTCCTAAATTTAATCCGGCAACTGAAGCTTTATAAGTCATACCACGAGATAACCGCAGAACATCATTAAGTGCATCGTCAAAAGATTTATAATTCCACATTCTGGTTCCGCCTAATGCTGGTCCTAATGTAGTATCGTGAATTGCAATAATTGCCCGCAGACCCGATTCTTTATTACTACAAAAAACAACTTGTTCGTGTCCATATTTTTCCATCGCTTCAAAATAGAGCATTCTTCTCTCCCAATATTTATAAATTAAGTGGTGCTAAATAGCAAAAAACCAAAATAAAAGTAAAGCAATGCTTTCCCTTGTTCTGTAAAAAATCGTTTTTTCGAACGTTAATTTATAGTCTGTTGATATTCCTTTAGCTTCTATATTAAAGAATCTGCATATCTGCAAAATTCTCGATAAATGAAAGTCGTCTGAGATAATAAGTATTTTTGAACTCGAGACAAAATCGCTATGATTATTACGAAGGTATTTTATTTGTTCTGTTGTTGTTGATGTTAATTGTTCAACTATCAGGTTTTTATAATCGACTCCAAGGTTAGTAAGATACTTATATGCAACTTCTGCTTCACTTAATTCACCCGGTGCATTACCACCGGTGAGAATAATATTTTTTATAATCCTTTGCCGGTAGAGTTCTAAAGCTTTTCTAATTCTTCCTTCGAATATGGGACTTGGTTTATCTTTTTTCCAAACAGCGGCTCCGGGTATTAATCCGTAATCATATTGATAGTCAATTTTACTATTATAATTAGTTACATTCCAAACGAAAAATATAGAGAACAGAATAAGAATTAAAATGGCAGAAATGGATCTAATCAGAGTTCTTATTTCAAATAATTTTTCGAGACCTAAAATTAAACCCCACGAATAAAGAAGTGAATAAATTTGTAGAAATAACGAGACGACCATCAAAAAACCGGTATAGACTTTTTTAATCGGAAATGAAAATAAGTATTCATTTGTAGCAAGTTTAATAAAATCGAACAGAATAATTGAAATGATAAGAGAGATTAGAGATAGTATTTGTAGTATAAGAAGAAAATTAAGTCTCCCTTTTTCAATCTGTTTCTTTTTCAAACCAAGGATTAAAAATCCCGAGATTACTCCTACTGATATTAAAATATTAAGGATATTACCGATGTAATCAATTCTGTAATCCAGTAAGGATAACCCGTTAATTTTATATTTAATAAATGTGACAAGTAAGAATATTCCGAAATTAGTTATAATAGAAGAAAGGATTATTGAGGGATATTGAATTTTTACTTTCACTTTATTCTAATTTTTATTTACAGGTTGAATAAAAATATTGGCAACATCTTTTTCTTGCGAAAATAAAACAGTCGATTCTACATTAAAAATCTTTTTAATATTTTCTTCTGTTAAGACATCTTTCTTATTACCCTGGATAGAAATCTTCCCATTTATCATAAAAGCAATTTTCTGCGAGAACAATCCGATTAGATTCAAATCGTGAGAAACAGAGATAATTGTTAATCCATGGTTAGCACTAAGCTTATTAAGTAATTCATAAATAGAAATCTGGTGTTCAATATCTAAGTGAGCATTAGGTTCATCAAGAAGTATTAATTGAGGATTTTGAGCAAGAGCTCTTGCAATAAATGCTCTCTGTGCTTCACCGCCAGAGATTTCGTTAATACTTTTTGATTTTAGGTCAACTATTCCCATAACATCCAGGGCATCCATTACCATACGTTTATCTTTAGCAGTCTCAAATCCCAATGTACCAAGGTAAGGGGTGCGGCCCATCATTACTATTTCATAAACAGTAAATGGGAAAATTGAATAGTTATTCTGAGGAACATAGGAAATCAGTTTTGCATATTCTTTCAACGGTATTTCAGAAATATCGATACCTGAATATTTAATACGTCCAACAACTGGATTTAATAATCTTCCAATTAATTTTAGAAGTGTTGATTTGCCACAACCATTTGGACCAAGAAGACTAACAAAATCACCTTTTTCAATTCTCCAGCTATCAATATCCAATTGGAAATTACTCTCTGTTGCAGTGTTATAGTTATACTTAATATTATTTAATTCGAGGAGAAACAATTCATTTTACCTTTTTAAAAAGATATTTACAAATAATAAAAACTTACACTGGCATAAATATAAAATTGTCTGGTAAGTAAAAAGAAGGCGCCAAAAGGCGCCTCAATTTTATTGAAGTTTGAATACGATTGGAATAGAAACCTGGACTTTGACTGCTTTACCTCTTTGTTTACCCGGTTTAAATTTTGTCTGCATAACTGCAGCAACAGCAGCTTCATCACATCCGGCGCCAATACCTTTAATTACTTCTGCTTTAACAACATCGCCAACTTCATTTACGAAAGCTTTAATAAATACTCTACCCTGAACACCTGCACGTTTTGCAATTTCAGGATAAACAATTTTCTTTTGAATTGCTTCGATACCACCAATTGGTTCGGGAGTTTCTTCAACAGCAACAAAAAATACAGCTTCATCTTCCTCTTCTTTAACTTCCTGTTTTGGAGGTGGAGGTGGAGCAGAAATCTGTTCGTTAATATCTATTTCTGTACTTCCAATTTCTATATCTTCTAAAACGTCATCAGATGGAGCTTCAATTGGAATTGGTGGTTTTGGAGGTGGAGGCGGAGCACTTTCCTGTTTAGTCTTTACAACATCTTCAACATTTACTAATTCTTGCGGTCCTTCCAGTTTTACTTTCTCTTTTGCAAAATCAGGGAAAAACTTAAATGCAACGATTAATAATGCAAGAGATGCAATTAAACTTAACTCGAAAACACGCTTGTATGTTCTTTTTAAGTCTGCTTTTGGGTTTTTCTTAAGTCCCACTTTATTCCTCCTATTTATCACCTAATGGCGATGCTAACTTAAAAAATGATGAGTGAAATGTCAATCAATACTGAAAATTTTACATCGACCAATTAATTTATGTTCCAATTTTATGGTGTCAATTTTGCTGCACTAAAGATTTATCTCTTTTAAGGAAGTGGTTTACTAATACAATCCCAATAATTCCGCCAAGAAAATCGAATAACCAATCGTAGAAATCGCAATATCTGCCCGGAATTATCAACTGGTGAATTTCATCCAGCATAGCATATATCGTGATTATTATTATGGATAAGATAAACGAGTTATTTCTAATGAATGCGGATTTCTTCTGGACTACTGCATTTAATTTTACTAAACCTCCAAGAATAAAATAAGCTGCAAAGTGCTCAAGTTTATCCTGAGTATCAAAGAATTTTGGAATCTTTTCAATAGGAATAGAAGTCATTACAAATAAGAAGATCCAGTAAAGGATTAATGGAAGATGAACAAAACGAAAAGGATTTTTCTTTATTGAATTAAATAAACGAGTCGATGATAAATTTGATAGCATTAGGAATATTTTCCATTAAATCTGATGAAGTATAACCGTATTCAGTTTTTTCTTCTAAGAGAAGGTCGCCGGATAAACTATGAATATAAACCGAAGAGATAAGTGGATCCTCAATTTCAGAAGTTTGTGAGATGAACCCGGCAATTATTCCGGTAAGCACATCCCCGGAACCAAATTTAGCAAGCCCCGGATTACCGCTTGAGTTAATAAATGCTTCACCATCAGGATTAAAAATTATTGAAGGGGCCCCTTTTAAAACCAGCCAGCAATTGTTTTCTGAAGCAAAATCCCGACCTAACTGTAATAAATTTTTCTTTAATTCACTTAATTCTATTCCGAGCAGATTAGCAAACTCTTTATGATGCGGGGTTAATATTTTCCCCTTTAAATTAATTTTTTTATACTCATTATTAGCTAAAGCGTAAATTGCATCCGCATCAATTACAAATTTTTTGGCTTTATAATTACGCAAAATTTCAAGAACCGATTCAATAGTTTCATTAGCTCTACCTAAACCAGGACCAATTGCAATTACATCAGCCCAATTAATCCTGTCTTCAATTTCCTTTAGATTAGTTGGTGAAATAAATCCAGTATTATTGTCATCATAATCAATAACTATTGCTGAATCGATCTTTTGCTGAGCAAGTAATTTAATTGATCTAGGTGTAGCCAGGTAACAAGATCCGGCACCGGATTTTAATACAGAGTTAGTTGTAAAGAATGATGCACCGGGCATTAATGACGAACCGGCTACTACTAATACTTTACCGGCTGAATATTTATTTAAATCAAGATCTTTAGATGGAATCCCGAAGTATGCATCTTCCGGTTCTATTAAATAATTCTTAACAGCTAATTTCTTATAATATTCATCACCAATACCGATATAACCTTTTTCAATTGTACCACAATTAGTATAACCTTTACCGTAGAAAAGTCCTGTTTTATATTCCGAGAGCGTAATTGTTAAATCAGCATTAAAAACAACATCTCCTAGGGAGTTTTCTAAATCCAAACCGGT
>CAZEBL010000156.1:0-7734 GCA_964510325.1 uncultured Melioribacter sp.
TATTTTTTTTGTTTCTTTATTATAATAAGTACATATGTTAATATT
The DNA here is from genome assembly GCA_964510325.1 of uncultured Melioribacter sp. GTDB lineage: Bacteria > Bacteroidota > Ignavibacteria > Ignavibacteriales > Melioribacteraceae > DSXH01. The sequence continues at coordinate 46 of CAZEBL010000156.1, forward strand.
CAACGGAACAACTCCGCCATGGTCTAAACTATTTTGTATTATCGGTTCAAACACTTCCCAGATAACAAATTCATTAATGTTAATCAATGGCAAATCAGGACTAAGATTAAAAATAATTTCGTAAGAGCTCGATTTTCTTGATACTCTATTAAAAAGATTATCCACTATAAAACGAAGCACCTCATTAATATCTGTTCTGAAAGCGGAATTTCGAATAGTTTGGATTGGGGGATCATACCATTTCATATCATATATAACGCGGGAAATAAAATTAGAATATTTGCCAACTCTATATTTAACTTCTTCAATATTATCCTTTGATAGTATTCTAAGATCTTCTTTAATAAATCCCATCGCCTTTTCTGCTTTATGATGCGTGTGATAAATTCTTTTAGTAAAAAGTGATTCTTTTTCGTGATCATATTGCTGTTTGATATTTCTTTCATGCTCTTTTAACAACTGATCCTGTGCTTCATCTCTCTCCTTTACTGTATAGGAAGAAATATAATACATAGTAATTAACCCCAGTAAAAATAAAGCTGAAAATAATATTGAGGTTTCTTCATAGCTCGATAATATTTCTTTCTGTATAAATGAAAAATCAGGTGTGCTTTTGATGTATAATGCTCCAATAAATTCTCCGTTGGGTACAAATGGAACGAAGATATGATACTCATTCTTTTCTTTAAGGACATTTACGATTTTTTCATTCGTATAAAGTTCACTGCTTACCTGTTGATAAAGCCGAATTGCATTATCATGCTTAAACCCTTCGTTTTTCTGATCGACTTCTTGTTTGAAAATAAAGTCATAAAGAGCAGCACCATTATCAATTGCTTTCATTTCTCCATTATAATTAACAAGCAGACAAATTTCTTCAACATTCTGCTGAAGAAGCTGCTGATTAAGTATAATATCAAAGAAATGGATTATCTTTCTTTTTTCTTCTTCTGACACAAGTGCTTTCAATGCTGTAGTTTCAAAAAGTAGTTCAAGTGATGTAGTGCTGAATTCAGCAAGACGTTCAGCCGAGTGATTTTGGTACCATTCTTGGCTTTTTTCTAGAAATGAATTTACTGAAGACTTGTGTGTTAAGGAAAGAACAAACTGGAAGAGCACCAGACCAATGAATAATATCGACAAATGCTTAAACTCAAAATGATACTTTTTTAGATTATCAAAAATATTTAAGGACATAAATCACTTTATGAAAATCTGTTTTGAGTTTATAATTTGTTCTGCTTGAGATAAAGCTTCTTTAACGCTAAGCTTCTTTTTCAAAGCAAGATTCAAGTAGTGCGCAATTATATCAGAATACCGCGTATAATTTTCAGAATATGGCCGGTGAGTATAAGTGTCAATTATTTTACGATAAAATAAAAGTTTAGGATCCTTCGATAAATCATTCTTTTCATAAAAGCTTTTTAATACAGGAAGATATCCGCTGTATTGATATAAAAGGGACTGTGATTGATATTCATTAACATATTTAAGAAACTCAAGAGCAGCCCACTTCTTTTTTGAAGCAGCCGAAATCATTAAATTCCAACCTCCAATTACACTTACAGGTTTTGCTCCTTCAAAATGTGGTAAAGGTGCAAGTTTATATATTTCTTCTGGATTGTTGCCTTTCTTATTTGTTTCAAACCAGTTATAAAAGCTAGGCCATCCGCGTAGAAAAATCCCTTTTTGCAATATAAAATGATTATAACTATCGGTCTCTCTATATCCGGTTAATTCAACTGGTGAAAGATTATATTTATTAACAAGGTCAACTAAAAGTTGAAGAGATTTTATTGATTCATTTGTGGTCAGTTTTACTGAATCGTTCTTTATCATATTACTACTTTGTGAATTTAACAATTCAATGTAACTGCACATTAATCCTTCATATTCTGCGCCCGGGAAAATATAGAATGAGTTATTAAATGGTTTTAACTGTAATCCATATCTAATTAATTTTTCCCATGTAATAAAATTATCAAGATCATTTTTTATTTTTTCGTAAAAGGGAAGAGATTTTAGAATTTTATCATTATAATACAATACACTTATATCAAAATAAAGAGGAAGTGCAACCAGCTGATCTTTGTAATAACAAGATTCAATTGCTGCATCAAGATAGTTTTCTCTTTTATGAATTGGAAAGTAACTTCCAAGTGGCTCAACAAACTTTGCAAATCTCTGAGTCCAAATCTGATCTACAGAAAAAATGTCAATTCGGTCACTCTTACTTCTAAGATATCTTATTAATAATTCTTTCCTTTCATTTGTGCTGAACTTTTCAAACGGTAAATCGATGGGTACAACTTTAATTTTCCCTTCATAATGTTTATTAAACTTATCAATAACTATTTTATGCCCCTCGGAAATATTATCCACAAAATAAATTTTTGTTTCTTTATCCTCCTTTAATAAAAATCCTTCTCCTATTAACGAAAGGAAAATAAAAGTAATTAATGCAAAACCGATTATTATCAACAAAGAAAAATAAAACTTACTTAAGGTTTTTTTCACAATTTTCATATTAAGGAAGTTCTTTTTTTATTTTCTTTAAAAATAATTCATACCAAGATTTATATGGTATTGAATAGGGTACAGCAATTAACTGGCCGCCAAATCCGAATCTACGGAAAATCATCATATTAACATTTGTTGTTTTCAGGTTATTTAATAATTCGAAATCAATATTCATATTATTGCTTGAAGCTGCCGAAGAAGTAATTGTATCAAGTACGGCAAACATTTTTCTGGTTTTCAATACGTTTTTAATCTCTTCCTTTGCTTCTTCAAACAGCTCAATTCTCTGTTTTTTGCCAATTTTCTTTTCAAGAAGTTGAATAATAATAAATTCTGTTCCCTGTTTGAATGGTCCAAAAATTTCATTTTCTTTCAACTGACCGGATATTCTACCGATTTCCCCTTTTTCATTAATTGGGAAAAATTCGGAAACAGGTTCAAATGAATTTGTTGGATCTTTAGCTTTAAATTCTTTACAGAGATCTATAAATTTTTCTTCTCTCTCAATTCTTTTTAATACTTCTTCAATAATGTTCAAATCATCTGTCTTTATCTGTGCGATTTTTACCGTATCAGGTAATTGAACTACCTGATTTTCTTTGTTATAAAATTCAAGCGCATCTTTATCATCTATTTCTGTACTAACAAATATCTGTTTCATTAGTAAGTGCGACAGGTAATAATCTCTCCAGATTTTTAATTCTTTTTGAACCTCTGGTAAACTATCATATCCGCGCTTTTTAGCTTCCTGTACAAACAATTGATTCCTGATAAAATACGATACCCTTGAACTCAGGTTTTTATTAATATCTTCTGGCTGATCAGAGATGAATGTTATTCCTCCGTATTTCAAATCATTTAAGAAGTCTTTAAGAACTAATGAATCTGTATCAAACTTAATAAACGGTTTTTGCAAGTCCTGGCTCATTAATAATTCTATTGATCTTATTTCAGGTTCTCCGAAATAATATTTCGTAATAGAATTTTCATTTCGTACCGACTCAAGTTTGTTAATATAGTTTTGAAAAGACTGGCTTAACTTTGTAAAAATTTCTCTATCTGCATTTACTCTAATCTCCTTAAAAAATCTTCTGTAAAACAATTGATAAAGTTCATCTTCTATTCTGTCTGAGAGGATATTATTAACTTTTTGCTGAATCTTAGAATCCACCGGTATTTTTTGTAAATCGACCACTTTGCATATATACCAGCCTTCAATTAATTGAATTGGTTTTGTTATCATTCCTGGAAGAAGAGAGAATAATTGTTCTTCTATTAAAGGATGCAAATCCCCGAATGTAACTTCTTTTATATCGATTTGTTCTTTCGACTCACTCCTTTTAAATAAAAGAGAATCGAATTCATTACCATTGATGAGCAATGAATAAATTGAATCAATTTCTTCTTTGCTTTCAGAAAAAATAAATTTCATTTTAATTTTCTTAGAAGAGTAGACCAGACTTCTTTTCATCAGCTCTTCAGGAATAATAATTTTATCTTTTATTTCTATTTTATAAAGAGCATCTCTTAGATATATTCCATTAAGAAAACTCATAACTCCCTTAAAATCATCCGAATTCATATAACCCTTTTTAATCGCTTCATCAGCAAGAATTTTTTCGGCTAAAAGAGTCAATAGAAAATCTCTTTTTGTATCGGAGGAAATACGATCATTATTTATTGGATGTGGAGTAAACTCGAATCGATATAGAAATTCTTCCGTGGTTAATATTTGATTCCCTATTTTTGCTAAAATTTCATTTTTCTGCTGTGCGGAGTTATTATCGAACCAACTTAGTAGAAAGATTATCAGATAGATAGAAATATTTTTTAATAATACTGCTAAAGATTTAGAATAACAAATCATATTATATTAATTCTTTCAGAAGTTATAGGTTAACAAAACTGATAATGAATTTTTGTAATAAAAATTTTTCAGGTGTGAATCTAATGAAATTCCATTGTTGATTAAAGTCCATTTAATTTTTCCGGCAAAATTAGTTTATTTTCACAAAATAATTTTGCCTCTATTTTGTTGACTTAAATAAATTTATTTATTTTTAAGTTAGAACAAGTAAAAGAAAAAGTGAAACCAAAACCTTATTTGATCTTAATAATCTTATTAATAATTACTAATTGCAGTAATAATGAAAATTCTCTTTTAGAACCTTCAAAAATTATTCTATCTGGAATTGTAATTGACGCTCAATTAACTCCAGTAAGTGGCGTAAAGATTTTTACTGTACCAACTTCACAAGTTAAATATACCGATCAGTTAGGCAAGTTTGAATTTATTGATATTAATCCAGGAAATTATAGTATTCATGCAGAAAAAGATGGTTACCTCTCAGAGATAAAAGATGTAGTTCTAAAAGATACGGTCAAGGTTCAAATTATGTTGAGAAACTTAACTAATATATCTGGTAAAATACTAGACGACTCAACAGGTAATCCTCTGGATAATGTAATAATAAGTATCCCTTCTCTGGGCTACCAAACAGTTACAAAATCTGATGGTACATATAGTATTAGCAATATCCCAGTTGGAACAAATATTATATACCTAAAAAGGATCTATTATTCATATACACATAAAGAATTATACGTCAAGTATAATGAAAAATCCGATTATGATTTTTCGATTAGCCGCTTAACTGAAATTCCACTGATTTCTGTTGAAGGTGGAAAATTCAAAATGGGTGATACCTTTGGAGATGGTAATTTCCCTGAAAAACCTGCGCACGATGTAAATTTGTCAAGTTTTTTAATCTCAAGATATGAAGTAACACAAAAGCAATGGATTGATACTTTAGGAACAAATTCTTCAAAACAATGGGGTGATAATTTACCAGTTGAATCGATTTCATGGATGGATGCAATTCAATTTTGCAATTCGAGAAGTGAACTGGAAGGACTTAAACCATCCTATATTATTTCCGGTAATTCTATTACATGTGATTTTACGGCAAACGGTTATAGGCTTCCAACAGAAGCTGAATGGGAATATTCAGCTAGAGGAGGAATTAAAACTGGTAATACTAAATACAGCGGAAGTAGTGATCCAAAAGAGGTTGCGTGGTTCTATAACAATTCAAACAACATTACCCATATTGTCGGAACAAAAAAAGCGAATGAACTGGGCATTCATGATATGAGCGGAAATGTATGGGAATTTTGCTGGGATTACTACAGCGACTCTTACTATTCAATTTCACCAGAGAATAATCCTTTGGGTCCTTCTCAAGGTGAATTCAGAAGCCTAAGAGGTGGCTCTTGGACAGATGATATGGCGTTTAACAAAGTCTATTATAGAAGCTATTATGGACCTCGGCAGAGAGGATCAAATGTTGGTTTTAGGATCGTTAGAGGAAATAATTAAAGTTACGATTTGATTTTTATTAATGAGAGTAACTTTTTTATAAGAGTTGTCGAATTTTCTGATTTAGCTAAATAAATGATTCTTTAAACGTACTTTACCTGCTCTTTAACTACTCATGTGAATTATTTCAGAAAAATTTCTTTGGATGTATTTTCTATTCACCTAAATAATTTTTTGAATAGTGCGAGAAGAATCGATATCAAAAGAAATAATGTTTTTTCTATATCACTATCTAATTAGTTCTCGATTACCGAAATCAAAAATACTCTTTTTATTCTTTTTCATACATTTCATATGTGCCTTGCTCTGTTATTTATTTTTAAAAAACTTCAGTTCTTTTAAACAAAAAAGTCCCGATTTCTCGGGACTTCTTAGCGGAGAGTCAGGGATTCGAACCCCGGATAGACTTGCGCCTATAACGGTTTTCAAGACCGCCGCATTCAACCACTCTGCCAACTCTCCAAATAAAAATCTTTCAAAAAGCGGTTACAACTATACAAAAAAAACTCAAAATTCTCCATTTACATTTTCGATTTTTTCTGCTTTCTATAATTACAATTAAATATATTTGGCATTAATAATACATTCCTTGAGGCATATATGAAAAGGACGACTCTCTTCCTACTTTCACTCATTATTTTGAATAATTGTTCAACAACTGAAAAGACTAAACTAACCGATGTCCCTTCCTGGGCAAAGGAAGCAGTGTGGTATCAAATCTTCCCGGAACGCTTTGCTAATGGCGATAATAATAATGACCCTAAACCAGTTGACATGGAAGGTGCATGGCCGTATTACACTCCTGATGGCTGGCAGATTCATCCATGGAATTCTGACTGGTATAAACTACAACCGTGGGAAGCTAAATTAAATAAAAACTTTTATGACATCGTAAATATCCGTCGTTACGGAGGCGATCTTCAAGGCGTAATTGATAAGCTTGACTATCTTAAAGAACTTGGTATAACGGCAATCTATCTAAACCCGATTTTCGAATCACCTTCGCTTCACAAGTATGATGCAACATATTATCACCATATCGATAATAACTTCGGACCCGATCCCGACGGTGATAGAAAATTATGGGATAAAGAAGATCATTCTAATCCTTCTACATGGCAATGGACTTCGGCAGATAAACTATTCCTTAAATTAGTCGAAGAAGTTCATAAGCGTAATATGAAAATTATTATTGATGGAGTATTTAATCATACCGGTACACAGTTCTGGGCTTTCAAAGATATTGTTAAGAACCAGCAGAATTCACTCTTTAAGGATTGGTATACAATTAAAAAATGGGATGATCCAAGCACAAAAGAATCTGAATTTGAATATGCTGGATGGATGGGTGTAAGAGATCTTCCGGAAATTAAAGAGGATGAAAATGGATTAGTAAAAGGACCACGAGAACATGTTCATGCAGTTGTAAAACGATGGATGGATCCAAACGGAGATGGCGATCCTTCGGATGGAATTGACGGCTGGCGCCTCGATGTCGCTGAAATGGTAAATCATAATTTCTGGAAAGATTTCAGGAAATGGGTCCGGGAAATTAATCCCGATGCTTATATTGTTGGAGAAGTCTGGTGGGAAGACTGGAATAACTACAAAATGTTTAATGCCAAACCATGGCTTGGCGATCAGTTTGATGCTGTAATGAATTACAGGTTTACACGGGCTGTAAAAGATTTTGTACTTGCAGACAAAGTAAAAATTTCTGCCAGTGCATTTGTTGATACAATTAACACAATGACGCAAAATTACAAAGAAAATTTTTTCGTAATGATGAA
>CAZEBL010000157.1:0-7656 GCA_964510325.1 uncultured Melioribacter sp.
GGAACCGAGAGTAATACCGTATGTTTTCCCTTTAGTATTATAGAATTCGTAATTGATTATTTCGTTTTTCTTAGCCGGGTACATTTCGGCAAAAAATTTCTTTTCTGTTTCTGAAATTGCCGGCGTATTAACCTTTTCTACTGCCGGCTTAGCAAGAGTTTTATCGACGAATGTTTTACTGTAATTTCCAAATGAATTGGTATTAATCTTCATTTTATATCTCCAAAGAATCTTTTATCATTTGTTTTGATGAATTAAGCGCAGTAAGATTTGCTTCGTAACTTCTTGTAGCAGCAATCATATCAACCATCTCGTTCAGCACATTTACATTGGACATCTGAACATAACCTTTATCATCTGCATCCGGATGTTCTGGCATATAAATCATTTCCCCCGGTTTGTTATCGGTTTTTTCTATAATCTCTACTCCGTTTTGAACTTGTGGAAGCGAAACGGGTGAAGAGTAATTTGCTGATAGGTGGTCTGAATGTTTAGTATTCAGTTTAAGCATTTGTCCTTCTATGTTAAGCTTTGCCGCAAAACTGTTCTGGTTTTCTTTTACATCAAGTATTTTACGCTGATATGGTTGGCCGTCTGCTGTTCTAACTGATTCTGCATTTGCAATGTTCTGCGAAATAAGATCCATCTTCTTTCTTTGAATACTCATTCCGCGAGAGCTAATACCAAGACCAAAAAGACTTCCTAATACTTTCAAAATCTTCCTCCTCCTTTTATTACATTTTGAATACTCCTGTAATAATCGCCAACTTTTTTTGAGGCGAATCGGAAACGAAGCGTGTTTTCCGCCAGTTCAGACATTTCCTGTTCAATATCAACATTATTAATTCCGGTTGTCATTTCCTTGGAATCATCTAAAACTATATTAAATTCTGAATCGCTTTGAACAGAATTGTTTAGTGCAGAAAGGTGTTTATTGCTGGATATCCTTAGAATTGAATTAGAGTTTTCGTCCAACAGATTTTTAAACTCTACATCTTCCCTTTTATAACCTTGCGTTCCAACATTAGAAATATTTTTTGCTATTACTTTATTCTTTACAGCGCAATAGTCTAAAAGGTTTTGAAGTAATTTTACCGATGACATAATCCTCTTGGATTTTTTTGTTATTAATACCCAAAAGGAATGCCACGATTAATATTTGATTTTTAGTGAAATGTTAACGATTTGAGGTAAATGATTGGCTAATAATGTGCATTTGTAATTTATTACTCAGAATAATCCAGTATAATACTCTTTGTTTGACCGCATGAACAGACGAATTTTATCTCTTTTACAGCATCATTTGCATCTTTTTTCAAATAAATTCTTACATCGTCATGTTCATCGTTTTCCAAAGCTATTTTGCTGTATCCCTTCAACTCTATGTCTTTGGCTTTAATAAGATTGCCGCTAACCGGAGAATTCTTCGCGAAAATATCTTTCATTAAAACTTCTTCGAAATGATTTGCCATTTTAAACCACCTTATTAATTGTTTCTGGAATTTTTTCTAACGGTAAAATATTATCTGCCAAACCGGCGTCAACTATTGCTTTAGGCATTCCATAGACAATACATGTTTGTTCATCCTGTGCAATAGAATACCCGCCTAAACTCTTAAGATTTTTTATTGCTTCAAATCCATCTTTACCCATTCCGGTCATTATAACTCCGAGAGTATATTTCCCATAAGTATTTATTACAGAATTCATCATAACATCTACAGATGGTCTGTGCAATGTATAACCCGGTTCTTCAGAAATATTAATATGTGAGGAGTTAAAACCGTTCTTAGTAATAGTCATATGATATCCACCCGGGGCTATATAAACAGTGCCATTTTCAACCCTCTCTCCATTTTCAGCTTCTTTAACATTAAGCTTGGACATTGAATTAAGACGGTCTGCAAGCGACTTTGTAAATTTAGGAGGCATGTGCTGAACTATAAAAATCGGTATCTGAATTTTCTCGGAAAGAACAGGTATTATTTTTTGTAATGATAAGGGTCCTCCTGTAGAAATACCGATTGCAACAGCTTTATATCCAATGGAAGGAATTTGATTTTGAGAATATCTCTGTACTTCAGGTTTACCTGGTTGAGTTATAGATTTTAACCTATTGAGCCGTTCCTTAATTAATTTTTGTTTTACTATCTCTTTTACTTTAGAGATAAGATCTTCTTTAATTTTGGTTATGTTAATATTTACGTAAGAAAGTTCTTTAGGAATAAAATCTACAGCACCAAGTTCAAGAGCTTTTAATGTAGATTCAGCTCCTTCGGTTGTTAAAGAACTTACCATTATAACCGAAGTAGGACACTCGGCCATAATTTTCTTTAGGGCTGTTAAACCATCCATAACCGGCATTTCAATATCAAGGGTAGCTACATCGGGTTTAAAGCTTTTAACAAGTTCTAAACCTTCCTGACCATTTCTGGCAGTTCCAACTACTTTAATATCGGGATCACTTTCCAGCATTATTGAAAGCGATTTACGCATGAATGCCGAGTCGTCTATAATGAGAACACCAATTTTACGATTCAATTTTATTTCTCAGCTTATTGAATAATTCGTTAATATCCAGAATAATTATTACCGTTCCATCCCCCATTATTGACGAACCAGCAATACCGTCAATCTTGCCTAAGTATTCTCCAAGAGATTTAATTACCACTTCCTGTTGACCGATCAATTCATCCACTTTAATACCAAATCTTTTTTCTGCAATTCCTACTTCAACAATGTATTGCCATTTGGAATTATCATGTCCGTTTCCATTGTGGTTTATCAATTCATTTAATGATACAACCGGCAGAATTGTATCCCGTAGATTTACAACTTCCTTTCCATTAACTGTTTTTACATCATCTGTACTTACCCTTAACACTTCAATTACTGAATGGAGAGGAATAACAAACGCCTGACCGTGAGATTTTACAATCATACCCGAAATTATTGCCAAAGTTAAAGGCAGCCTTAAAATCATTGTAGTGCCTTTACCAATTTCGGATTCGATAGCAATTGTACCACGGAGTTTTGAAACATTTGTTTTTACTACATCCATTCCAACACCGCGCCCCGAAACGTTTGTTACAACTTCGGCAGTAGAAAAACCAGGATGGAAAATTAAATTAAGGGCTTCCTGTCTGGAAAGTTCTTTTGCCTTCTCTCTTGAAATGAAACCTTTAGCAACGGCTTTCTCTTTAATCATTTCCGGATCGATACCTTTGCCATCATCAATAACTTTTATTGCAATATTGTTTCCTTCGTGCTCTGCCGATAAGATTACGGTTCCTTTTCTTTTCTTACCTTTAGCTTCTCTAACAACAGGTGATTCTACACCATGGTCAATAGAATTACGGATTAGATGAACAAGCGGATCGTTTATTTCTTCAATTAAATTTTTATCTACTTCTGTTTCTTCACCATTAATAATTAACTCAACTTCCTTATTCAGGTCTTTGCACATATCCCTTACAACACGTGGAAACCGATTGAAAACCTTACCTATCTTAATCATTCTAAGTTTCATAACAACAAGCTGCAATTCCGATGTCATTAGATCTATCTGCTTTGTAGCATCTCCCAAATCTTTGGCGAACTGTGAACCTTCATTTTCTAATGAATATTGTGAATTCAATTGAGCAAGCCGGTTTCTACCCAATACTATTTCGGAAGCTATATTCAATAATGCATCTAATCGATCTACATCAACACGAATAGTATTTTCAATTTTTTTGGTCTCATTGTTAGTTGATTTTGAAACAATTTCTTTAACTGTTTCAGTAACTTGTTTTTCAACAGTAACTTCAGAGTTTATCTGTTCTGTTACAGAAATTTGAGTTGAGTTCTCTTCTGCTTTATTGAATTCTACAACATCGCTAACAACAACTTCTTTCTGATTAACAGCATTTAAATTTTCCAGCAAACCAACAAGTGTGGTAATTACGTTTTCAACTTCTATATCTTCATTTTTTTCTTCTTCAATAACTCTTAGTAGGGCTTTAATAGTGTCGTATCCTAAAATAATTCCATCCATCAAGTTTGAATCAAGTTTAACTTCTCCCTTACGGAGTTTATTAAGAATATCTTCGCACTTGTGAGTTACTTCTGGTAATTTTTCGAGACCTAAGAAGCCCGATGTTCCTTTAATAGTATGGAAGGAACGAAATATTCTATTAAGAAGATCTGCATCATCCGGACTTTTTTCGAGTAACATCAAATCAACGTCCAGCTTTTCAAGAATTTCTTTAGTCTCAAGAAGAAAGCTATCGACAATTTCCTTCATTTCGGGGTCAACTAACATTGGGTTTTGCATATTAAGATCCATTATTTAGCGAATAATTTATCAATCTCGTCTTGAGATGTTTTTTGTCCAGAATTAAATAATTCATTAGCAAGTTCCTGTTTATCAGGAGTCTTTTCGTATCTTGCATCGGGATTAAAAGTTGCACTCCTGGTATTTTCATCATCCTGTTCTAAATCGCTTACATCAACGGGACCTTTTTTGCTTAAGTCATTCATCAACTTGGATAATCTTTTCTGAACTGATTGGATAAGGTGATTTACAGAAGCTAATTGCTGTGATGTAATATCCTGAACTTGAAGTGATAAAGTAATATTATTGGAATCTCCTTCAATCTTTTTGACAATTTCTTCCAATGAAACAACTTTTGTTTCAAGTTCATCAATACTTAATCCGGTTTGAAGTGCTTCAAATTGTCCGTTTAAGTTTGGATGTTGATTACCAAAGCTTTCCAGAGCTACTCTTTGATTAAAGAATCCATTTTTGAGATCAGCCAATTCATTTTTAATTTTCGATAAATCCATCGACATCGCATCAACGATATCGAGTATTTCACTTGTAGCCATTTCAGTAGCGTTTGTAACGCTATTTATCTGACTTGCCGCTTTCGGAATTTTACTTGCGCTATCCTGAATTGAATTATTTACATATTCCATTAGCGGAACTACATCCCGCATAAAATCAATTATGCTCTGGATAACTGGTACAACCTTTTGCCCGAAGACAAAGAAAGATTTAAGTTCTCCTAATTTTTCAAAAACCTGATCCATGTTTGAATTGTTTTCCATTGGGTTCTCCGATTATGCACTTGCTAAAATTTGATCAATTTTTTCTCTCAGTATTTGAGGAGTGAAGGGCTTAACAATATAATTGTTTACTTTTGCCTGAAGCGCTTCAACAATATCCTCTTTCAATCCGCGTGTAGTTACCATTAATATCGGCAGCTTTGCAAATTTGTCTGTGGACCTAATACTTTTTACTAATTCGAGTCCCGATACTTCGGGCATATTCCAGTCGGTAATAACAAAATTTATGGAATCATCGCCGGAGAGTTTAGATAATGCTTCTTTGCCATCACCGGCTTCAACAAAAGCTTCGTAACCGATAGCTTTTAATGAATTGGCAACAATTCTTCTCATTGTTACCGAATCGTCTACTACTAGAAATTTAAGAGCCATTTTTACCTCAATTCAAATATTTAGAAACTTCGTAAATAACGCGTTTAGGATCGAACGGTTTTATTAAATAGGAATTAGCACCGCATTCCAGTCCCCTCTGGATATCTTCGGTACTGCCTAATGACGAAAGAACAATTATCGGCAACTCTTTCAATTCATCATTTCCTCTTATTGTACTTATTAATTGGAAACCATCAACATTCGGCATATTCAAGTCCGTAATCACTAAATCAATTTTCGAGTTCGGAATTTTTTCTAAAGCTTCCATACCATCCGAACATGAAATAATTTCATAGCCTTTAACAGTTAATGCCACCGAAACAAATTTTCTGATTGTGGGGGAATCGTCTGCTACTAAAATTACCCTTTTCATTTAATTTGCTACTCCTTTTTATATCCAACTGTTTTAGGGAAACTTACCAGATTAAATGCTCTTGAGATACCCTGTAAAGTTTCCGAATATCCGATAAATAAATAACCTCCGCGATTAAGAGAATTATAGAGATGATTAACAACTTTAATTTTGGAAGCCGTATCAAAATAAATTAGAACATTAGCACAGAATATTATGTCAAAGTTCAGCATCGTTTTCATCATAAAATCGTCGTAAAGATTAAGTAATTTGAAAGAAGCCATTCTTTTAATTTCAGGCACTACTTCGAATAACCCGCCATTATTTTTAAAATATTTTTTCAAATAGTAAGGAGGTGTATTTCTTATAGAATAATCTTTATAAATGCCCTGATTTGCAGTATCAATTATTGAAGCACTAATGTCTGTGCCAACAATTTCAATTTCCATGTTCGGATACTTTGGTTTAATAAGATCCTGAAAGACCATGGCTATTGAATAAGCTTCTTCGCCAGAAGAGCTTGCAGCACTCCAGATTCTTATTTTATTCCTGTTCAAGACAGTTCTGTTAGAAATTAATTCAGGGAAAATTTGGGTTGCAAGTGCATCAAGCTGAGGTTGATTTCTAAAGAAAAATGTTTCGTTTATAGTAATTGCCTCGTAAAAATATTTCTTTTCCTCAGAATAAGTCGAGCCCCCTGTTTTCAGTATTGCGAAATATTCTTCGAAACTTTTTAGACCGAGAAAATTAATTCTCCTTTGCAAGCGGCTTTCCAGTAAATATTTTTTATTATCCTGAAAATAAATTCCTGTGTTATCGTAAATAAATTTCCGAATATCCTGGAAGAGAGAAATGGACATATACAATTGCTTGGGCAAAGAAGGATTAAGATTACGGCTTAGATCTGGTAGTTTTAAATCTGTAAATTGGTTCATGGCTCGCTATCTTAAATTGGGATAGATTTCATTAATATTTTGGTTATTAATTAATTCCTGAACTCTTTCTCTTATCATATCTTCATTATCTTCCATCAATTTCATAAGCGCATCTTTTGCAACCGAGTTATTGATTACTTCAAGCAACTCAACAAGCCGTAATCTATTCCACATGTTCTCGTCTTTAATCATCGAATCGATAAACAACAACGCTGCTTCGCTATCAAGAAGAAACATTATTTCCATACTTGATCTTCTTATTTCTTCATCGTGATGATTTAATAATTCGCTTGTAGTATAGATAATGTTTCGTTTCTGTATTAATGTTAATTCAACTGTTCCCCCTTCGTATGTTAGGTAAGATAAAATTGAATAGAATAAATTGAGAACTTGCCTAAGCTTATCATTACTATTAGTTATAATCCTTTGAAATTCTTCAAAGAGGTATTCGGGATTCTTATATATTTTGGAACGAATAATTTCATCAAGTTCATCATCATCACCAAGAAATTTTAAGCTTTCAACCAGAATATCTTTATCGTGAAAAACATTAATAAGTGAAAGTGCTGTTTTTTTATGTTCCGGGGCTCCTTCCTGTAATGTAAACATCAATAAATTCTTCATCTTATCATCAAATGGAATATCGAGATTATACTTTTCTTTGAGGATGAATAATGATGTAATCAAAGGCCATACAAGAGGTCCATGAATGTTTGGAACCTGCTCTAAAAGGAAGAAGTATGTATCTACATCACCAACAAAGCCAAGACTTTCAAGTATAGAATATTTAGTTAAATCATCTTCTTTCATAAATTTTTCGAGTAGAAAACTGCAAGCTTTGGGAGAACCGATCTTTCCCATTGCCTCAACTATAAATGGCTTGTATAA
>CAZEBL010000158.1:0-3547 GCA_964510325.1 uncultured Melioribacter sp.
TTCAGCCAATCAACCAGATCACTCTTCCGGACTTTAACTTCGATAATTGGAATATTCTTATTCTTAATAAGTAGAGTAATACTGTTAAAGTTGTTCACTTCATTTTTAATTAATTTAAAAATTTCATGAAGAGAAGTAACCTCGAATCGATAAAGCCGATTTTCAAATTCGATGAACAAAGTATTATTTTCACTTTTAACACTTACATTTTCAAATCCGGCTTCAGTAAGAACATTTGTAATTTGTAATTCTGAATCAACTTGTGAAAGAACATTTGATGTAAGAAGAAAAATCGAAATTAGAATTAGACCCAAGCTATTATTATTCATTATTCGAACGGATATTTAATATTCTAGATTCCTAAATCAAATTAACATACAGAATTGCTATTCACTTGTAGAATAAAGCTAATGCCGGAAATTCTTGACTTAATATAAACTTTACATTTAATAATATCAAAGTATTATTTTTAATAGTAAGTTTTTTTTATTTTTATAGTGATTATAAACACAAAAGAGTAAACAGTCATCTTAAAGAGGTAAATATGCCAAGCAATCATTCATTCGATATAGTTTCGGAAATCGATTTTCAAGAGGTTGATAATGCTATAAATCAGACTATCAAAGAAGTGCAGCAAAGATACGATTTGAAAGACTCCCATACAGAAATTGTTCTCAACAAAAAGGAGAAACAAATTTCAATCAATACAAAAGATGATTATTCGAGGAAGCAAACAATAGACATCTTACAGACAAAATTTATTAAGAGAGGAATTTCTATTAAAGCTCTTAAGTATAAGGAACCGGAACCGGCTGCCGGCGGACGATTAAAACAAATAATTGATCTTCAATCAGGCATTTCGAAAGAAAACGCAAAGTTAGTTACCAAGATGATTAAGGAGAGTAAATTAAAAGTTAACGCTCAAATACAGGATGAGCAAATTCGTGTTACAGCTGCAAAGATTGATGATCTTCAATCAATTATAAAACTTATTAAAGAAACCGATCTGGACTTCCCTGTTCAGTTTACAAATTACAAATAAACTTTTACAGAGCTACATTTAAAATAAAAAAGGCTGCTTATTTAAGCAGCCTTTTTAATTACTTCAATATGTTCAATTAGTTGAACATATATCTAATTGAGAATTGGATTCTGTAAACATCTCCAATACCAGCAGTATCCTGATAAGACGAGCTGATTAATTTGTCTCCAATATTTCTCAATCTGTAAAGAGCTTTACCAGCAGCATCAGCACCTCGTGAAATAAGAGGTGATGTTGAAACAAATGATTGTCCTACACCCCAGTTCTTGTTCAAAAAGTTACCAAAGTTCAAGATATCTGCACGAAATTGTAATGCATTTCTCTTTCCAAAAATTTCTGTAAATACTTCCTGTGTAATACTGAAATCGAGGCGAGTAACCATTGGTAAGAAAGCTGCATTACGTTCAGCATATTTGCCTCTGTTTTCTTTTAAGTAAGGATCCTGAGAGATGAACTTATCCCATGCTTCAGCTTGCTGAGCAGATGTAAAGGTTATAGTTTTACCAGATACTGTAACACTGTAAGGTTCAAAGTTCATTTCAGTTTTGTTTCTATGGATATAGATAAGGTCGTTGCTTGTTCCACCGTCACCGTTTAGATCACCGCTGAATACATAACTTGCATTTCCAGCAGTATATGAATCAAGAATTAATGAGAATGTTGTTGCTCCAAAATCAAAGTATTCACCACGGTATGAAATAACTGCAAAGAATTTACTTCCAGGGGAATTAGCAGAGAAACCAACACCAGGATTATTAGGATCGCCAGAATGCTGATTATTATTCCATGAACCGAATGCGATTGAACCTGGATCAACAGTGTTCTTTGAAACGCCATAGCGATAGAATGCTTTTGCAAACCAGCCGTCTGCAAATGGTTTTTCTAATGAGAATGCAATATCCCATGAATATCCAACATCCTGATTCTTTAATACAATAGCATTTGCTACCTGGTTACCAGTTGTATTATTAATTCTGTTGCTTGTATATCTCGGTCGATTATCAACAAATCCCTTGAATTTATCTTGTGCGGCCGGCAAATTTGCATTGATGTAATAAATACCATTAACATCTCTACTGTAGATCAATTCTGCTGTACCTACTAAACCGAATGGAAGTTTCTGGTCAACAGCCAAATTTGATCTCCAGATTTGGGGGAATTTGAAATCAGGATCTGTCAATGCTAACTCGTAACTTGCAGCAGGTGCACCGGTAACATTTGTTGGTTTATATTTATTTGGATCCGGATTAAATGGTCTTGCTTTAGTGTTATCTAATTGTTCAAATCCGGTTAATACGCCAGTGTTACCGATCTGGTTAGAAATCCATACATAAGCTGGACGGGCGGTAAAGATACCAGTTCCACCGCGCAGCTGTGTTGAACGGTCACCATATACATCATAGTTGAAACCAAGTCGTGGTGAGAAAAGAATATTTGCGTCAGGTAATTTCTTTGTTTGATATTGAACTGGATTTCCGTTTTCATCTCTGAAAGTAAGTGCATCAGCTTTTGCATTTTCAAATCCCGTATCTCCAAAGAACGGAACATCAAGTCTTAATCCTAATGTTAATTTAAGATCTTTATTAACCTGCCATTCATCCTGAGCATAAATACCGGTATACCATACTTCCAATGGCTGAACAGGTTTTTCCATTCCTGGAATATTAGCCCATCTTAATTGGAAACGGCGTAATGTAATTGGCGATGTTGTTCTATTCGGATTTGCTAAATAGTCGTTAGCATCTGTGTAGAAATCTGCTAATGAATTGTAAACATAAACGCTTTGTGAACCCGGGAAGAATACATTTTCTGATTCATATCTTTCTGCACTAATACCGAATGTTAAGGTGTGATCTCCACCATAATAAGTTAAGTTATTTTGTAATTGATAACTCTTGTAACGTAATTCATTATTAGGAGTGAATGGTTCGAAACCGAATGAGGTGTATGTTGAACCAGCATTCAAGATATCTACAAACGGGAAGAAGGTTCCTCTCGAATCGCGGCTTTCATCATTATATGTATAACCAACAATTAAACTATTGGTCATGTTTTTACTTAAAACAGAGTTCCATTCACCAACTATAGAACGGATATTTTCCATTATTTTATAGTTAGAATTCTGGAAGTTCAGTGCTTGAGAACTTGTTCTTCTGTTTCCAAATCCTAATGATGATGAGTTTGAAAGGAGAACATCTGTATCGGAATCTAAGTGAACATAACGTAAACTGAATTTGTTGTTTTCATTCAAGTTGTAATCGAATTTCAAGATAAATCTCAATGACGGAGTCTCGTGGTCATAACCCTGATAAGGACCTGTATCATATCCAAATTTGGATTTTAAGAAACCACTTAATTGATCGAGGTCTGACTGAAGTACTCTTGTAATATTTCCTGCAACAGTCTGTCCACCGGTATTTGCTAACCAGGTTGTTCCCGGTTCTGTTAATGCATCACTTTCAAAATTTGCAAGATAGTCCCGAACGGAAGAAGGGAGTTTCTCGA
>CAZEBL010000158.1:3557-7596 GCA_964510325.1 uncultured Melioribacter sp.
ATAAATTGTACTTAAATGTACCTATCGGAACTTTTACAGTCTTTGCTTCTGTACCAACAAGACTTTGATCTCTGAAAGTATAGTAGAGAGCACCTGAATATTCATTAGTTCCGCTCTTTGTTACGGTATTTACACCGGCACCTACGAAGTTACCCTGACGGACATCGTAGGGAGCAACGTTTACCTGAACCTGTTCAATAGCATCAATAGAGATTGGTGATACACCTGTTCTATCCCCGGGTTGACCGGCAAGACCGAATGAGTTATTGAAATAGGAACCATCAACGGTAATATTGTTCAACCGGTTATCCTGACCGGAAAAAGAGTTACCGGCAGCTTGTGGAGTTAAACGTGTGAAATCTCCGATTCTTCTGGAGATTGTTGGTAATGCTTGAATAGCCTCCTTAGCAATAGAAGTTGAAGCACCAGTTCTCTCAGAACTGAAAATTGCATCGCGTTGCCCGGTAACTGTAACTTCACCCAAACCAACTGATACATCTCTCATTGTAAAATTAAGGTCGGAAGTAATACCAAGAGTAAGATAGAGATTTTCTCTTACCTGATTTTCATAACCGACAAATGAAACAGTAACTTTGTAGGGACCACCAACTCTTAATCCCATTAAGTTGAACCTTCCGTTGTCACGGGAACTGGTTCCATATTGCGTACCTGATGGTTCGTGAACAGCAATTACATTTGCACCCGGTAAAGGATTTCCATCTTTATCAACAATTAAACCGCTGATTGCAGATGTGGTAACACCTTGCGCAAATATTAACTGACTGCTAAATAAAACTACCATCAGAGCAATAAAAGAAAACAATTGTTTGATTTTACTCATACATAACTCCTCTTAGGTTAGTAAGTTTATTGATTAAAAAATGTAGTTGTTTATTCATTTGAAAAGATTTGAACAATATGCAAAACTTCGGATTTACGGAATTTGAATTCATACCCGATCTTTTAATTAAAGATATTTTTATCACTCAATGCCCAAATAGATAGGTGCAATTTTTTTTGCACTCAGAAAATAGGAAAAACTATTCAATCTCAAAAGCTTTTTTAAACTTTTTACGATTTTTTAATATCTGGTTTAATTTATCACTTTTGCAAAAACAAATTGATTTTTTCTTAAAATATTCTACCTGAATATCCCAAAAATCTTATTATTAAATTCCTTTAGATTATATTTGTGTAATTAATTCAGGTGAAAAAATGAAAAATAAAATTAGAATTGCACTTTTCAGCTTCTTTTTTATAACTGTATCAGTTTTTGCTCAAACTCAAAAACCATATGTAATTCTTATTTCATTTGATGGTTTCCGCTGGGATTATTTAGATAGAGGATTA
Source organism: uncultured Melioribacter sp. (assembly GCA_964510325.1). GTDB lineage: Bacteria > Bacteroidota > Ignavibacteria > Ignavibacteriales > Melioribacteraceae > DSXH01. The sequence goes on from CAZEBL010000158.1 coordinate 4,908, forward strand.
TCTCCCAACCTTGAATTTATTAGACAAAATGGAGTATCAGCGTTATCACTCAGACCATCATTCCCTTCTAAAACTTTTCCTAATCATCAATCGATTATAACCGGGATGTACATAGAGAACCATGGAATTATTGCAAATACTTTTAGAGATGAATTTAGTAACGAGTTCTATAGAATGGGGGATACTTCGGCAGTCAGAAACAGTAGATGGTATTTAGGCGAAGCATTCTGGGAAACAGCCGAGCGAAACGGAATTACTACAGCAAGTTATTTCTGGCCCGGCTCGGAAATGAATTTGTCTTACAGAAGACCTACTTACTATGAAAATTATGAACACAACAGACCTTATGAAAAAAGAGTTGAAGGAGTTGTAAACTGGTTGAAGTTACCAATAGAAAAACGTCCACGGTTTATAACATTATATTTTGATGATACCGATACACAGGGTCATCGTTATGGCACTGATTCCCCCGAAGTAAATGAGGCAATTAAACGCGTTGATGGTATGCTCGGCCTTCTTTTTTCAAAACTTGACGAAATTAAAATGCGCGATAGCGTGAATATTATTGTAGTCTCCGACCATGGTATGACGGATATTTCTGACAAGAGAGTTGTTAACATAGAAAATTTATTGAAAGGTTATAACTGCAAATTTTTTGATAGCGGTCCGTTAATGACCGTTGATGCACCAAAAGAAAAATTTGAAGTGGTCTATCAGCTACTTAAGAAAAGTGAAAATCATTTTAAGGTTTACAAGAAAAGTGAAATGCCTGAATACTTCCACTACAAGAATCACCCTTTTATTGGTGAGATTCTAATAGTTGCTGATATGGGTTGGTCGTTAATAAGCAATAGGAGATCGGAATACGATTCGAAAGGGAATCACGGATACGATAATAATCATCTGGACATGCACGGAATATTTTTGGCAATCGGGCCAAACTTTAAGAACGGATACCGTACCGGCACAGTCTGGAATATTGATATCTATCCGCTGCTGTGCAGAATATTTAATATCTCTCCTCGATCTAATATTGATGGTAAAGCAGAACGGATTGAATTCATACTGAAATAATCTTTAATAAAAATCCGAAAATGAAAAAGGAACTTCTAAAAATAAATTATCAAAAGTATTTGTTTTCAAATGGACTTGAGGTTTTACTATATCAAGATAAATCACTCCCCACTGTATCAATCAATATCTGGTACAAGGTGGGTTCTGCCAATGAAAAGCCGGGAAAGACCGGATTTGCTCACTTATTCGAGCATATGATGTTTCAGGGTTCTCAGAACATTCCTAAAGAAGGACACTTCAAATATATTCAGGAAGCCGGCGGTACACTTAATGGTTCCACTTCTATTGATAGAACAAACTACTATGAATCGGTTCCGGCAAACTATTTAGAATTAATTCTCTGGCTGGAATCTGACCGGATGGGTTTTCTGTTACCGGCACTTACACAGGAAAAACTTGATAATCAGAAAGATGTAGTAATGAACGAGCGGAGACAGAGATACGAAAACCAACCATATGGATTATCATGGGAAATTTTATTCTCCAATCTCTATTCAAATGGTCATCCATATTCATGGCCTACAATCGGATGGATGGAAGATATCGCAAAGTTTGAACTCGATGATGTTAGAAATTTCTTCAGGACGTATTACTCACCAAACAATGCATCGATTGTCCTTGGCGGAAATTTCGAAATTGAGAATGCGATGAAATTGATTGAAAAATATTTTGGCGGAATTAATAAATCGGATTTTATACCGCAAGTGGTTGCACCTTTACAAACATTAAGTGAAAACAAAATAATTTCTCATGTAGATAACGTTCAGCTACCAAGAATTTATTTAGCATGGCTTTCTGAAAAGGCGTTCGACACATACGATGCAGCTCTCGATATTTTAGCAGACATACTAACCGGAACAAAAAATTCCAGACTTCAAAAAAATCTATTGTTCGATAATCAGATTGCTCAGGATATTTCCTCATTTCAATACTCTGCGAAATTAGCGGGTTCTTTTATTATAGTTGCGACTGCCAAACCAGGAATTCAATTAGAAAATTTAAAAACAGAAATTTTCAAAGAAATAAATAATCTTATTCATAACGGATTATCCGAAGAAGAGTTGTTACGTTCGAAGAACAGCATCAATTCCTCTTACATTTATTCATTGCAAAAGCTGGATTCAATTGTAGATCACCTTAATCATTATAACTTTTTTTTGAACGAACCCGATTCTTTTTTATATGATATTAACAGATATGAAAATGTAACCGCAAATGATTTAATAACCGCTGCAGAGTTATTCTTGACCAAACCTTATATTGAATTAAATATTATTCCAAAATCATAAGAACTAGATAAATGGATAGAACATCGGCACCACAACCGTTTGAAAAAATTTCTTTTGAAATTCCTCAAATAGAGAAATTAGTTTTACAAAATGACATTGATCTCTATTTTGTTAAAAAGGAAAAACTTCCTATTGTTCAAATGATTTTATTTTCCTCTGCCGGAAGCATATATGATCCTTTTGAAAAGAAAGGGCTTACTTTTCTTACTTCCCTTTTAATTGATGAAGGTGCCGGTGAATACGATGCGCTTCAATTAAATAACGAGATTGAAAAACTCGGAACCGTTCAGAGCATTATGGTTAATCACGATACGTTTACATTTTCG
>CAZEBL010000159.1:0-7560 GCA_964510325.1 uncultured Melioribacter sp.
TATTAGCAGCATAACCGGGGGAAAGGTCAAATAACGCACCACCTTAATTTATATACAATATTATCCTGCCCTTATTTACAGAAACTTATCGTTAGAAATACTAAAATAAGAAATGCAAATATATTGAAGGATTTTCCTGAATAAGGGCGAATAGTTTTGTATTAAGATTTTCTACTGATGTAACCGGTGGTATGGAGGTGCATGGCATATCAACAACTGTCGTAACTCCGCCAGATGCTGCAGCTTTAGAACCATGTTCAAAGTCTTCACGAAACTCAAATCCCGGTGTATCGAAGTGAACGTGAGAATCAATTGCACCAGGCATTAATAATAATAATTTTTTTTCTTCCTCTGGTTTTATAAAATCCGACAATATTTTGTCACGATTGACTTTCTCTTTAACATCATTCCAATCTATTAACTTTTCTGTTTTCGGCTTTACTTCCATTATTTTAGAATCAAAAACAATATCGCACAATTGAAGTGTGTTACCTCCAGCAGAAACCAAAACATTTCGGATTATCTCTTGAGTATTGTTCATAACCAGCTAATAGAACACTGATTTTTATGATCGGTTAAGATTTACTATGATCATCTCCACAATAATAATGCAAAATAATCAGAACTCTATTCAACTCCGACTTGATGATTAAATTCTTCTATTAATTTATTCCACAATGGAACGACTGAAAATCTTTTGTGCCAGTATTCTTCATCATACCACTGAGCGTTCAGCTCTTCAACATCTTTACCCTGTTGCTCTACCCAGGTAAAGTATTTCAGATTATGAATCGCTTTCTTATCGTAGTAGTTTAACTCTTTGAAGTAATCTATGCCCTGATGCTTAATTACAGATGTCCAGTCAATCTCTGCCTGAGTTTCGGAATACTTACCCCATGCTTCATCCATTTCCTTAAGTCGGGAGTTATACAGATCAACCGAATCTGTAAAGATTGTAAATATTATGTCGTTCTCATTCATCTCGTAATACTTAGCATGTTTAATTGCAGAGAGCACATTACAAATAGACGAGATTCCGAGTTCATTTAATTTTTCAACTTTGCTTTTTTCTACACCATGTTTAACCAACCATTTTTTCCCTTCCGGTTCATTAAATAAGCGAAGTAATCTAAGTGTATGTTCATCATCTATTGCGGCAACACAATCTGTATTTTTAACATTGTGTATCCACGGAACATGTTTATCGCCAATTCCTTCTATTCTATGTCCACCGAAACCGTTCATAAATAATGTTGGACATTGAATTGCTTCTGAAGCAACAACTTTAATATTGGGAGAAATTGTTCTAAGATAATCGCCGGCGCCGATGGTTCCAGCCGAACCGGTTGCACTTACATATCCGCTCAATCTGCTCTTTTCATTTTTAATCTGATTGAAAAGTTTTTCTATCGTATATCCAGTTACATCATAATGCCAGATTGAATTTCCAAACTGATCGAACTGATTAAAAATCAGGTACTCATCACTTTGCGCCTCAAGCTCGTGACACTTATCATAAATTTCTTTTACGTTACTTTCGCATCCATGTGTAGCATAAATTTCTGCGCCCATTTCTTTAAGCCAATCGAATCTTTCTCTGCTCATTTCTTCAGGTAAAATTGCAACAGCATGAACATTTAATAATACAGAATTGAAAGCCCCGCCTCTGCAGTAATTACCTGTTGACGGCCAGACAGCTTTGTGATATTCAGGATTAAATCTACCGGTAACAAGATACGGAACAAGACAACCGTAAGTTGCGCCTACTTTATGTGCTCCGGTCGGGAAATATCTTCCAACAAGCCCGATGATTCTTGCCTTTACTCCCGTAATCTCGCTGGGAATTTCCAGGAAATTAATTTCGCCTATTCCACCATTAAGCGGATCGTTGCGCCAATTAATACGGAAAAGATTAAGAGGATTTGTTTCCTGTAATCCAACCGATTTTAATTTTGTTTTTATTGAATCAGGGATTGTTTCGGGTTTTTTTAATTGCTCAAATGTGGGTAAAATTATTTTTTTTTCTTTGCAGCGTTTAATTGTTTTTTGAAGGTAGTCTTTGTTGTCAACTTCCCAATTCCACTTGCTCATTACTTTTCCTCACAAGAATTTCAGTAATACAAAACAAATTTACCTAAAACGATTATGAGTTGAAACTGCATTAGAGATAATCAGTCGTTTGAATGGAGCCACATCAGAACTTTTTCGTTAGTAATGGGTGCGTTATAAATTATTTCTTTATTTGGTCTGAAAGCTTTCATTGCATTAATAATAGCGAAGTAGCCGCCTATTCCATACATAAATGGTGGTTCTCCTATTGCCTTCGATTGGAATGGTCCGTATGGATTTGGAACATCTTCCAGAAAGTGCACTTCTAATTCTTTAGGAACGAAATGTATATCCGGTACTTTATAAGTTGATAGTGCGTCGGTAAGAAGTTTTCCTTCGTCATTATAAATAATTTCTTCGAGTGTCATCCAGCCGAGTCCCTGAACAATCCCTCCCTCGGCCTGTCCACGGTCTGTTACAGGATGAATACTTTTTCCGAAATCATGAACTACTTTAACCGAATCGACTACATAAGTCCCTCTTAAATAATCAACAGTAGCTTCAACAAGTGCAGTGCCGTAAACATGATATGCAAATGCATCTCCTTTCATTTTCGTTCGGTCGAAATAAATGTTAGGTGTTGAATGATGCGCTTGTGCTGATAAACTTACTCTATTTACGTATGCATGATTAATTAATTTAACCCAGTCCACATTTGACTTTGAGTTATTCATATAAACAAATTCATCTTTAAGTTCTACAAAAGAAGAATCGTCTGCTCCAAGCAATTCTTTAGCAACTTTTGCAAGTCTTTCCAGAATCAAGTTACAAGCATCTATAGTTGCATATCCGTTAAGATCAGCTCCTTTGCTTGCTGCTGTTGGTGAAGTATTTGCAACCCGGGATGTGTTTGTTGTATCAATCCTAATTCTATCAGGATTAACAGAAAAAATTCTTGAAGCGATTGACGTAAGTTTTGCATTAACACCCTGACCCATCTCAACTGCAGCTGTGCTTATATTAACACTTCCATCTGTATAAACATGAACAAGTGCGCTTGCCTGATTGAGAAATGTGGTTGTAAATGAAATACCGAAACAGATCGGCATCAAAGCAATTCCTTTTTTATAAAGTTTATTTTCATCATTAAATTTTTTCACTCTTACAGATTGAGATTGTAAATCGAATCTCTTTTCTGTTTCTTCAAAACACTTAACTGCACGGCAATTTTCAGTCTTTTGTCCGTATGGAAATTCATCTCCTTCCTTCAATAAATTTTTCTTTTGGATGAATGACGGATCAACTCCCATTACATGGGCAGCTTTATGGATTGCAGATTCAATTACAAACATTGCTTGTGGTCCGCCAAATCCGCGGAATGCAGTGAAAGGAGGCAAATTAGTACGACAGCAATAAGCAGTTGCTTTTACATTAGGAATGAAGTAACTGTTTGTAGTGTGAAATAAAGTTCTTTCAAGAATTGCAGTCGATAGATCTGCAGATGCACCGGCATTTTGATAATACCATGCCTGGTATGCAAGAATCTTGCCGTCCTTATTTAAACCAATCTTATAATCGGATGAATAAGGATGCCGCTTACCTGTCATACGCATATCTTCCTGACGTGGCAAAATAATTTTAACCGGTCGTTTTAATTTAAGTGCTGCGAGTGCAGCCATTACAGCCCATGCGGTTGCCTGATCTTCTTTTCCTCCAAAACCTCCACCCAAACGCGGTACATCAACTTCTATTTTATTCATAGGGATATTAAGAACACGAGCAGCAGTTTTTTGAACTGCTGTTGGTCCTTGTGTGGATGAAATTATTTTTACTCCACCGCCTTCTGAAGGTATTGCGAGAGCACCCTGTGTTTCCAGGTATAAATGTTCCTGTGAACCAGATTCAACTTTACCTTCTATAACATAATCGCACTGCTGCCAAACCGAGTCGACATCACCGAGTGAAAATATTCTTGGCGGAACAATTAAATTTCCTTTTTCGAATGCTTCACGAGGATCAAATATCGGTTTTAGTTTTTCAAATTCTGCTTTTATTTTTTTAACACCTTTATGGGATGCAACCCTATCACTTGCAATTACAAGCGCTATCGGTTGACCGACAAAATGGACTTCATTGCTGGCAAACAATTCCTCGTCAAGAATTATCCCGCCAATCTGATTTTCACCCGGGATATCTTTAGCGGTAATCACTGCATGAATGCCGCTAACTTTTAATGTTTCGTTAAAATCTATACTCTTAATCTTTCCATGTGCAATTGGTGAATAGAGGATATAACCGAATAAAGTTCCTTCTGGTGCTGCAATGTCATCAACAAATTTAGATTCCCCTCGAACATGTTGAACTGAATCGTAACTTCTCATTTCAGCACCTCATCAATGTTTAATTCGGGAAAGAGTTTTATAAAGTGTGCTTTTATCAATTGACCAAGGAGTAAGGTTTTATATTCTTTTGATCCTCTTGCATCTGAAATAGGAGAAATCTCCGATTTAGCAATTTCGATTGATCGATTTATGACATCAGAATTTATTTCCTTACCTTCTAAATATTCAGACGTTGATTTCAAGTAAAGCGGTATAGGTGCAACTCCACCCGCTGATATTGAAGCTTCTTTTATTTTTCTGTTTTGAGATATAACCAACATTGACGAATTAACACTCGCAATATCAAGGTATGTTCTTCTCGAAACTTTTTCGTAATTAAACCGGAAATGTTTCTTTGGAACAGGAAAGGATATTTTTTCTACTATTTCATATTTCTTTTTGTCGAGAGTTTTATAACCCAGGTAAAACTCATTCAGGGGGATTACCCTCTTTTTATTTTTATACTTAAGATGAACACTAGCAGAAAGTGCTAATAAAATATTAGATATATCGCCAATGGGTGAAGCATTAACTATGTTTCCGGCAATTGTAGCTCTATTTCTAATCGGCAAGGAACCAAACAATTGCAAATGCTCTTTTAATGATGGGAAGTATTTCAGGATTATTTTTGATTCTAAAAATTCTTCGACTGTTACAGCACCGCCGATAAATATTTTATTCTGCTTTTTAGAAATCAATTTTAGTCCGGTATCCTCGCTAACAAAGTTGTTCTCCTCTTCTAATAAAGACTCCCATTTCTGAACATAGAGGTCCGTTCCTCCCGAAACAATGTTAGATTTTTTTTCATTCTGTTTGAGTGATGATCCAGTTTTATTTTGAAGTTGTCTCAACTTTTTTGGTAATTCCGAAAAGTAAGGAGGAAGAATTTTTTTAGCGATCAGATGATTAACCGGTTTATAATTTGAAGAATTACCGCCATCGAGAAAAATAATTGTATTCTGAACGGCTCTTTTTATTCCCACATATCCGGTACATCTGCAGATATTTCCATCGAGCGAAGCAATTGCATCATCAACATTATACCGAATATGATTAGCAAAATAATTTGTTAGAGACATAATAAAACCCGGAGTACAAAAACCGCATTGAGTTCCACCCTCGTCAATAAACTGTGCTTGAATGAAATTCAACTCATTGTTATTCAATCCCTCAATAGAAACCACATGTTTGCCGTTTACATCAGCCATTGGCAATAAACACGAATTAACGGTTTTATATTTTACCTTACCTTTACTCAGCGAACCCAACATAACAGTGCACGCCCCGCAATCACCTTCGCGGCATCCTTCTTTTGTACCGGTCAATTTTTTATGATTTCTAAGAAAATCTAATAATGTTATAGCGGGGTTAATCTGAACTGAAAGAAGTTCGTTATTACAATAAAATGAAATTAGTTTTTCCATGAGCGCACCATTGTACCAATATTAGTTCAGTACAACTTCTATGGTAAAACTAATCTATTTTTAAGAAAGAGTGAATAGCTTAAACTGTCTCTTTTCTGGTTTTCAGAAACATTAATCCGCCAAATAAAAACATAATAATTCCCCACCATACATTCGGATGAATTTCAGATAGAACAGTTTTGGTTTCAGGCGGATTTAATAGCTGATAGACTCCGGTTAGAAAAATTATTCCTCCCATCACAAGAAGTATTAATCCGACAAAGTACCAGATTGGTTTCATTTAATTTCTCCTTACCAGAATAATATATTTAAAACAATCAATACAACTATAGAAATAATTGCAACAAACTCGGGACGTTTGATAAATGGTAAATGAGCATCATGCTTCTCTTCAGTTAATCCTTTTACCAGTCCTACTAATTCCTCTTTTGGTTTCTTCCTTGTAAATAAACTAATAACTATTGTCAGGACAAAGCAAATGAGCCATGCCCACCATGCACGCCAGAAATTTGCAGCCATATCACTTTGAACAGACGACATGGTTATAATACTTTCGTTGAACCAATGAAACTTTACACCAAGCCACATAAAGAAAGATGATAGCATTCCAACAACCAATCCCCAAAAAGCACCGCTTGGAGTAATCCACCAGAGGAACATTCCGAGAAGCATTGTTGCAAAGAGCGGTGCGTTTACCCAGGAAAAGATTGCTTGCATGTAATCCATTATGCTTGGAAAACTCTTTGCCCAGTATGCCGTACCTAATGAAAGAATAACACCAACTACAGTAGATACACGGCCCATCCATAACAAATGTGCCTCCGATGCTTTCTTATTCAGTACTGATTTATAAATATCATAAGTCCATACAGTATTAAATGCGCTTATATTACCAGCCTGACCAGCCATAAATCCGGCAAGAAGCGCAGTTACTCCAAGTCCAACTAATCCGCTTGGATAATATCGTGCAATTAAAAGAGGAAGAGCTGAATCATAATTTACCTGCCCTCCGTCCTCCAGCAATTTGAATCCGCTGTTGGGATCATTTGAAAGTGCTATAGCAATTAATCCGGCAAGAATAACTATAAATGGTAATGCCATTTTAAAGAACGATGCGAGAAGCGGAGTCATTCTTGCAGCTCTTAAATCTTTGGCAGAAAATGCACGTTGAACTACAAGAAAATCTGTAGTCCAGTAACCGAATGAGAGGACAAATCCAAGACCCAGAACAATTCCTCCCCAATGGATTAACATTCCGTTTTGTGTTGGATCCCCGGATGTTGACCAGAGAGTATTCATTGATTCTGGTAATCGATTCAGTATTTGATCAAGACTCCCAATTTCAACTATTCCTAAAATTGATACTAGAAAGAGTCCAAACCAGATTAAAAAAAACTGAATTATCTCTGTAAATATTGCAGACATAAGTCCGCTAAGCGTAACGTAACCCATTACTGTTAATGCTGAGACCCACATGCTGATATCCCAGTTCCATCCGAGGAATGTATGGAGTACAAGAGCCATTGCATACAGGTTAATTCCCGAAACAAGCAAGGTCATTATTGCAAATGCAATTCCGTTCAACACACGTGTCTTCTCATCAAAACGAAGTTTTAGGTAGCCGGGTATTGATTTGATTATGCTACTGTAATAGAAAGGCATCATATAAATGCCAAGGAATACCATTGCCGGGATTGCACCGATCC
>CAZEBL010000160.1:0-7513 GCA_964510325.1 uncultured Melioribacter sp.
ATCGAACCGCCACTTACTAACAACTTCCCAAAAATTCTTTTTATTTATCATCATCTTAACAGCCCACAATTCACTACCCTGTTCTACATTTGCTTCGTTTACCCGATTGATATTTCTTTTTATCATTTCCATAGATAATACTATCGGTTGGAGAAGTTTTGTGTTGTTGTTCAATGTATAAGTAAAAAACATCTGATCAAGAATCATAGAGCCGACTGAATGATGCCAGTCGAAATAATCCCAGAACATATCGGACTTAAACCATGTATCGCCATCACCATTAATTGCTTCGTCATACCACCTGACAGAGGATGGAATAATCCCTTTCGGTTTCCCTTTTGAAATACTCATTGCGGCACTTAACCATGCTTCGGACCATTCATTAAGAAGATTAACAAACCTTGGATTACGGGACGACCATGCGATATAACGAAGTGGTTTTAATGCACGTGTGTTATAATCAACATCACGATTGCGGGGAGGGCGGTCATCTACTTCCGTTGCCCCAAACCATGCAGATTTGAAAAACCTTCTACCAAATTTATTTTTTACAGACCATAAGTTTTCAAAGTAATCTGCTGTAAAAAGTAACCTTTTAAAATAAGTCGAGTCATCATCAACAAAAATGAGTTCGGGTGTTGAGTCAGAAATAAATTCCGATGCATGTTCAACATCAATTGGAAATTTTGAATAGCCATTATAAACTTTTGGACTTTTCCAGACTTCATCTGCAAGTTTTTTCCATCCAGTAATTGCATCCTTATTACCAGATAATAAAAATGGCGACCACCATCTCAACAGTTCAACGTCATCTCCAATTTTTCCTCCAAGTTCTCCGTTCGGTGCCTGTCTCTCGTTAACCCACCATTTAATTTCACTGCTTAATCTGCAAATCAATTCTCTCTGGAGCACTGCCCATTGAGGTGCATCGGGTTCAAAAAGAAGATTATCACAATAGTCCGGTAAATCAATCTTTGCACCGTTAAGCCTAGCCAGATTTTCATCATCGGGATATAATTTAAATAATTCTACAAGATCTTTTTCTGCATATTCCTTTTCGTGTATACCGCCTCTTTCACGATTCAAATCATAACCAAGTTTACCACGCATCCATAAAGCACGCTCTCTGAATGGATTCTGTTTATTATAATCATGTTCAAGTTGAGCATCCAGAAGACAAATAACCTGATGAAGTCGATCAAAAATTCCTAGTCCTGTCATTTGCGAAGCCCATTCCCAACCCATCATATTTAATATTCTATCTGCTTCTGCAAATAATCGTGTCTGCTGATATGCATGCATTATATAAGAATCAGATGGATTTAGGAATGTTTGTTCATACAAATATTTTTCAAGATCTATAGGGGATATTTTTGATTTATACTTTCCGGCTTCAGTAATTAATTTTTCAATTCTTAAATGAATCTCTGTCTTTGGTTTTTCAAAAGGAATAATTGAAAATCCGAGAATTCGTACCGAGTCTTTTCCACCGGTAAGGTTAAATGAAAAATTATTCTGATCAACATCTATTATTGAATGATAAACTCTATAAAGATTAATTGGTAGATCTTCCCCCTCTTCTCCGGCTTTAATTCTGAACCAATTAATCGGTGATTCTTTACAATTTAATTTTAATCGTGCAGTGTTTGTGTAATCATTTCCCGTTTCCATCCAGAAAGCAAACCACCATTTCCCATTCGGAATATTAATTTTGAATTCAACTACTTTTCCTGTTACTCCATCAATAGTTAAATCATCACGCAAGGTTGTGCCGAACATTTTAGATCTTTCGAATGAATATTCAGGTGGAATTACCCATCCAAATCCTCTGTCAGAGTTAAAAAGATCTTGTTGCGTTATTGTTATTGAATTATGAGTCTTCTTAGAATCAATCGATCCGGCGTCAAAACAATAGGGAATCTTTTGTAGAATCTTTCCTTGAGAAAATATATTACCATGCAACAGAAAAAATATCTGAGCTACGGAGAATAAAAAATGTTTTACAAATTTTTTCATAGCATACTCGCGGAATCTTTATCAATATATAGATGAGCGTATGGGTGAGTCCGTAAAATTGATGCGGGGCATTTAGTAGAAATATCTCCTTTCAGTGTATTAAATACAGCAACAGCTTTTCTTTTACCGGGAACCATTACAGCAAGAAAATTACCTGACATAAGTGCCGGGACAGTAAGAGTAATGGCATATGGAGGAACCGCATCAATGCTGTTGAAACAACCATCGTTAACCTGCTGCTGTTTACATGGCTCATCAAGTTTTACAACCTTAACAAACTTCTTATCAATAAAATCGGCAACCGGCGGATCATTAAATGCAATATGTCCGTTTTCGCCTATTCCCATGCAAACAATGTCAATCGGTTGTTCTTTAAGTAATTTCTCGTACCTTTCACATTCCATCTCAATATTGCTGGTTTGGGAATTAATAATATTCACTTTCTTGAAATTTACTTTTGAAAACAGATTTTGCTCAAGATATTTACTGAAAAGCTGCGGAGATTCCTTTGGAAGTCCTATATATTCATCCATATGAAATGCAGTAATACGCGACCAATCAATTCTGCTTTCGGCAGTTAATTCTTGAAGAAATTCATTTTGCGATGGTGCTGCCGCAAATATGATTCTCAACTCATCTTTTATTTCAAGAAGGTTAATTATTACATCCGATACATGTTTCGCAGAAATTTTTCCAAGTTCATTTCTGCCACTTGCAATAACTACGTTTAATCTGTCAACATTAAATTTGTTCATCAAGAAGTTTCCTGTATTATTATTGTAACTTATACCAATTTCTTAATATACTATTACCTCATCAGGAGCGTAAGCCATATTTTATATTAACACTAACATTTATTTGGATTGAAGGAACTGTTCCATTTCGACCGCGGCAGTTAATACTGCACCTAATCCACGTGGATCGTTATTGAACCTTTCTCTCTTAAAATAAAACTCAAGGTTATTCCCAATTCCAGTTCCCCGAGTAATATCTCTCACTACACCATCTTCACTAATTTTACTTTTAAGTGCATTCCAGGCGAGCATTAAGTTCTTTTCATACGATTTTTTAATCCAACCGTTCTTAATCCCTCTTGCAAGACCAATTATAAACATGGCAGTACAAGAGGTTTCTTCAAATGAATCTTTACGGTCAAGAAGCTGGTGCCACATCCCATTTTCATTCTGAACTTTTATTAGACCATCAATATGTTTGCTGAATATTTTTTTAATGTCGTTATAATTTTTATGATTTTGTGGAAGATTTAACATTGCATCGGATGTAGCCCATATTATCCAACCGTTAGCCCTTCCCCAGTAAGCGACGGATTTCTCTTTCGAAAAATCGAACCAGGCGTGTTTATATAATTGCTTTTCTTTATCAAACAAATATTTATTGAAATTAATTATCTGTTTAGCGGCATCATCGTAAAGTTTCTGATTGTTATATAGCTTTGCAGCACGCACCAGGAAAGGTACAGACATAAAAAGGTCATCCGCCCATACAGTCATTTTCTTTGGTTCCGGACGGCAGAGTGTTCCATCGCTTAAACGCGACTGTCCATAAGAAACATATTCCAAAACTTTATCAACAATTGGTTTATAATTACTAACAGGTTTGTTGAGCATAGCATTAATATACGGGAGAGCCGGTGCCGATGCATCATCTAACATTCCCATTCTGTATAACCTGTGATTTGCAGAGCGGAATCCATCGAATTCATAATACTGTTTGCGGAATAGTTCGTAGTACGTTACCGTATAGTCGAATACTTTTTCTATGAACTCTGAATATTTTCTTTCATTAATAGAATTAGCAAGGTGCTCTAAAGAAAATAAAACCGTCCCGTTAGGGTACATCCATTCAACAAATGATTCGCGCTTATAAGCTGCATCTTCTTTAATAGACAACTCAAGTAGAATATTTTGTTTTGGCATCTTCCAGCTAAAGAATTGTTCGCAATATTGATAATATAATTGTGTACCTGATTCTGGTGGAAAGCTCTCATCAAATAAATTATTGTTCTCAATAATAAAAGGTCCTGTATAAACCCAGATACTGTTTATTCCCTTTAACGGAGGTATAAATTTTGTTTGTAATGGTTCATCTGGCTCGGATATTTCTCTTAAATAAATTTTACTCGGTGATTCTGTGCTCAATGTTTTAATAAGAATCCGGTTGGTTCCTTTTTGAAGTTCAACTTCGATTGTATCCTGGAATTCAAAAATTGAGTAAGCAATTTCTTTGAAATGAAAATTCCTTTCAATCTTATTTCCGAATGCGAGCTTATTATTAATCCATATTTTCAGAGGTGAATTATAGCTAAGACCAAATTTTAATTTACAATTGTCATTAACCAAAATTGTGGATAAGGCATAGTTAATACCATTTATATTTCCCGATAATTCGCCAGGATTTAAAACTTGAATATCGAGCTGAGGTGTTTGTATAACCGGTCTTAATTCAAATGATGTATCGTTTATTATTCGATCAGCAATTGATCGTGCAATTTGAATAGGTGTTCGTTTATCTTCCGATGCTGAAAATGCCAAAACAATTATTGAAATGAGTATTAAAAAAATTTTTTTCATAATCGCTCGCTTGTTATTACCCGATACCTATTTTTGCTATTGCGGACTTGAGAATCGGGAAGCCTGAAAGTGAAATTCCAATCCCCATCGGTCTGTGAAATTTTAAGCAGTAGATTATTTTTCCCCTTCCTAAGTGGAATCTTAATAAGTTGTTCCATACCGGGATTACCGGGGACTTTTTCAAATTTATAGATTGAATTTCCATTTAATATTAATTCTACTCCGTCATCACCACCTACCAGAGCATTGACAAGGATTTCTTCATCAGAGAAGATATTAGCAAATGCATACACAACAGAATTCTTATTTTTATCAGGAAAAATTTCTGCAAGATTAACAGTATCCTGATATTCGGTTACTACTCTTCGCCACCTATACTTCAAAGAGTCAAAATAAAATTCTTCTGCTACTTTTGGTTCTGCATTCAGTTCACCACCCCTTTCTATCAGGTAATCGACCGCTGAAGTTTTCGAATTGTCTTTATTAGGCAAAGGATTAACCATCATCCATTCCCTAAAATATTTTCCGGGTAGTTTTGTAATTCCAAGCCGGACATCACGGATTGGACTTATCTCTTTACCACTATCTAATTTTTTAAGCGATTCAAATAACCTACTCTTTATATCAACATAATCATCTATCTTTGCTTGATATTTACTGAAAACAAGATCCAGTGAGTAAGTATGATTTTCTTTTAGCCACAATCTTTCGAAAGAATATTTAATATAACTGATCTTAAAAATCAGGTTATTAATTTTCTCCATAGACGAAAGAATCATTCTTCTAGAATCGAATACACCATTAGAATAATTTTTTACTGCTTCGGTATATAATGAAGCTGCTTCGATAAGTGTAAATCTCTCGTCGGCAAGTGTGCGATATAAATCAATTATAAACTGGAGATATTCTTTATCCTCTCTGTAAAAGAGTAATTCCGTATCATTCAACAATAATTGAGCTTCATCAATAATTTCAATAACCTCTTTCCAATCCACAAGTGAAATACGTGTTTCTTTTCCAGCATCAGGTACGAGATTGGCAAAAATAATTTTATCCGTCATTCCATCACTCGATTCGAGTGCACCAAGTTCATTTAATTTCCAGACAACTTTTGTAATAGAGTTATCCTTTGAAGCATAAGTTGTTTGCAAGTAACGTAAATCGAAAAGAGAGTCGTCAGAATTATGATTCCAACTTTTTTCTGCACCATAAGCAACACCGAGCCAATCATTTGTAAAAAGTGCGGTACCACCATCATCCCACACACAATTCATAACACCAAAAGCACCGGCTTCTTTTCCTTCCGAAATAAATTTTTTAATGTTTCCGAATGCTTTATGAAAATCCGGAAAGATTCTATTTGAATTAAGGACACCGGGTGAAATCATAAATTCGCGACCGGAATTTTTAAACGGTTTAAGAAATTTTTCAAAGTTTTCATTGTCATCATAATTCCAGGTACCAACAATCATATCTTTGGGTAATTTATCTAGAATATTGGGATAATCTAAAATTATATCACCCCATATAAGTGTTCTAATTCCGTGGGCTTTGATATATTTATTTAGTCTGGTTACATGCTGAATATAAACTCCGTCATAGCCAATAGAATCCACAAGTTTTTTAGACTCAGCCTTACCAAGGTCGAATGTTTCATCACAATTAATATTGAAAAATGGAGCATCGAAAGCCGGAATCATTTCATCATAAATATCGTTAAGAAATTTATAGCTCTCCTCCTTTACGGGTGAAATAAGGGTTCCGCTTTCTCCAAGATGAGCATAATCCGGATTTTTAAGTATACTCTGAAAATGACCGAAGGATTGAAAACTTCCGAACACAGTTATAAAATATTTCTTAGCATAATTAGAAAACTCTTTCCATTCTTCAATTGTTAATGAACCATCATCCGGTGCAATGCCCGGATGTTTTTTTGTTTTAACCACATGTTCAACGTAATGAGAAAAACCATTTACTTTTAATTCTGCCAGCCTTCTTATCTGCTTCTTCATAAATTCCAATGTTGGAATTGGACCTCTGCTAATATCATCCATCACCGATCGGAACTTAAACGAAGGATAGTCTTTAATTATTACATTTGGGATTAATCCGGAACCGGCAGAACCTTTGATTAATTGTTTTAATGATTGAAGACCATAAAAAATACCTTTGACTGAATTTGCAGAAATAAATATTCTATTGTTCTCAATGAGCATCATATAACCTTCATCACCAATATCATTAGAAGGAAGAATTGATATTACTTCGCACAATTTCTTAAAACTTTTATTCTTCGATGGAATTCCAAATATCAATTCCGATCCGGAATCAGTCGAGTAAAGTTCCTTGGAATAAATTGTTGAATAGACAGTTTCGATTTCCTTCAATACTAACGATACAGATTCATTCTCATCCAAAAATTTTTTTACAACAATTCCATTGTCCAGCGAAAAATTTCCATCTAAGAATCGATATTCTTTTGGCAAAGGGACCACGTTTAGCAATTTTTCCTGTGCAGAAATAACTGTTGTTACTATAAACACTATAGAAAATATTGCAATCAGTCTTTTTAATTTTTGTTCAACCATTTTTCCTCTATGTATTTTGCGGCCGATAAATATGCAACATTAAGTTTTCTTACACCGGATTCATCACCGCCGATATCAACTCCAAAGTAGCCGTTGTAACCTGATTTATTAATCACATCAAAAAACTTTTCCCAATTAATATTTCCATTTCCGATTTCAAGATGTTCAACCTTAAATCCCCTGTTATCAGAAATGTGAATGTATGAAACAAAGTCCTTTACTTTCTGGAAAGATAGAATAAGATTTTCACGCACAGCAAACAGGTTCGCTGTATCAAAATTGAATTTCAGGTTATCTTTCTTTACAGCATTTGCAAGA
>CAZEBL010000161.1:0-3069 GCA_964510325.1 uncultured Melioribacter sp.
CTGCAAATCTCTTTAGAGGGGAAGTATTATCAAATTATATTGCATCAGATAATTTTGTGTTAACGACCGGCTTGGAAGCTTCGTATGCAGATGTATCCTCAAACATATTCAAGAATCCACAATTCTTTGGAAGCGGTGCATACTTTCAAGCTGAGTTTAAGGGAATAGAGAGAATGATTGCAACAATAGGGTTGCGATACGATTTCATAAAAATTGATACACTTACCGGTAAACATGCAATTACACCACGACTTGGATTAAACTATAAGTTGAGTGATGATTTAATTTTACGAGGATCTGTTGGAACTGGATTTCGTGCACCAACACCGGCAGAAGTGTTTACATCAACAGCTGTTGGTGGCGGCGTGGGGATTAAAGAAAATCCCAATCTCACTTCTGAAACCAGTTTATCGTTTGAAATTGGCGGTCAATATAAATATTCATCAAATCTGAATTTTGATGTGGCATTTTTTCAAACGGAGTATAATAATTTTATAGAACCAAATCTTACAAAAGAAGGTGATATTCAATTTATAAATTTAACAAAGGCACGTATACAGGGAGTTGAAACTATTGCAGAATGGTTTTTAATTCCAGATGAATTAAAAATTACGGTTGGCTATAACTATCTATGGGCACGCGATATTGAGAAGAATATTTCTATGAAATACCGACCGCGAAATTCAGTTTATGCTCAAATAAAATATTCACCCGGGCAGTTTGATCTGGGAATTGATTTCAGGCATTGGAGTAGAATAGAAGAAATTGATAATCAACTTGTAGAGCCTCCACTTGCTCTTGTTGTAGATGGCGATAAGCGCGTACCTGTATATGTTACAGATGTAACTATCGGTTATAATTTCCTTATATGGAATATTCCAGCCAAAGTGTACTTGAATGCCAAAAATATTTTTAACTATTACTACGTAGAATTTTTAGGCAATCTTGCCCCTCTCCGGAATATTTCCCTGAGCACTGAAATTTACTTTTAAGATTCTATAATATTAATGATGATTACAAACATTCTCCGATTTTTCTTCAAGCTCCCCTTTAAGAAGTTTTTCCACTGCTCTATCAGCGTCTTTTTCATCTGTTAAAAAAGGTTTGATACCATTATTCTTAAGATCTTCAACAACTCGCCACCCACCGGATAAAAATATTAAAGTATCAACATCTTTTAATGCATTGATTAACCTTGAATGGCCATGATTATGCCCCTCTCCATGATGATGTTCGGGTTTGTCGCCACTCATATGATTTGTAAACCTATTCTCAATATAATGACGATTAATAACTTTGTTATCGTTTACTTCATAAATTAAGAATCCGTTAACACGTCCAAGATGTCCCGATACATTTTTCTGGTTATCCGAAGCAACTGCAATTTTCATTTTTACCTCCAATTATTTATTAAAATTCTCTTCTGATATTTTGATGGCTTTTCCATTAAGAATGGCGTTGGCAATTTTGTTTCGTGCCGAATGAACAATCCGTCCGAATGTTGCCCTTGAAATTTTCATTTTACCGGCAGCATCCTCGTGCGAAAAACTTTCAAGGTCTGCCAACCGAATAGCTTCAACTTCATCCGCGTTGATTGTGATTTCATCAAGTTGAAACATCGGTATTCCTCTCGGCTTGAAATAATAAGCCGATGGATTACAATTAATTCGTCGTTTTTTAATTGGTCGTGCCATAAAATAATTATGAGCATATGCTCATAACAAAATTATCGTCTCAAATGGAAAATGTCAAGCTGTACAAATAAAAAAAGCGTGAGATGGACTCACGCTTTATATTGGGCATTATTGGGGGGATTATTTATGAAGCTTACTTTCTTCCGCCGCGGTTTGCACTACCTTTAGGACCTGTTCCATCACAAGCACCGGTACCTGTTGCGTTTCCGCCTTTTTTACCAAATCCTGTTCCATCCTGGGGTCTGACTGGATTTCCGGAACCATCTTTCTTGCCATATCCTTTACCGGATTTGTTTGCCTGTTGACCTGTTCCAAAGTTATCGCAGATTCCATCACCATCTGCATCAACCCAGTTTAATTTTGCACCTTTACCGTTTCCGGATGGTGTTGTTTGTGCATAACTATTGGATGCGAAAAAGAATACTAAAAATAGAATTGATGTTAATAATGCTAAGCGTTTCATTTTGTACCTCCTTTTGTTTATTAATAATGTTTCGCTCCTTATATATTAATTATTGTGCCAATCTATTTTCTTGGATTATTAACTTAAAAAACCGATTTTGACAAAAAAAAATATGATGGTATTGACTATGTAGTCGATTTATTCGCCATCAATGTCGAAAAGTCTAAATCATGAGGAATATTTTGCTATGAATATTGACTGGATAAAAGAATTTTCTGCGGCTATTACAGTTTGTGATCTTAATGGTAAAATAATTGAAATGAATGATAGATCCGCCGAGGTATTTAAAGATGATGGCGGTTATCAATTAATCGGCAAGAGTCTGTTCGATTGTCATTCGGAAAATTCTGTAGAAATCATTAAAGATCTGATTGCCCAACAAAGTGTTAATGTTTACACAATCGAAAAGAACGGGATAAAGAAACTTATCTATCAATCTCCCTGGTATCAAAATGGCGAGTTAAAAGGATTAGTAGAATTATCTCTTATAATTCCATTTGATATGCCGCATCATAAAAGGTAGAGTTGCTTAGTCCTCTACCTTAACATTATCAGTTGATGTCTGTTCTGGTGAATCTTTCCTGATTACTTCAACTGTAAAATTTGCAGCAACACCGGCAAGTGCACCAACTGCTGTCAATATCGGTGAGAATAATGCTCCAAGGACACCGATGGTGACGGGTATTTCAATAAATGTATTTCCCTTTTCATCCTTGATAATTATGCGCCGTGCGTTTCCTTCTTTGATCAATTCTTCAACTTTATCGATAAGTTCCTGTCCCTTTACTTTGAATTCGTTTACCATTTTATCCTCCTTTTATTTGAAAATTTAGATGTGTATAAAGCCTCTTTAGTTCCTTCCATTAGCAAAATATTTGTTTCGATATATATATAAACAGATTGACCATTATA
>CAZEBL010000161.1:3079-7512 GCA_964510325.1 uncultured Melioribacter sp.
ATATCGAATATTTTTGTTTCGACAATTATCGAAATAAATATTGGGGAATTATGGACATAACAAAATCGATTGAGATTATGAAATCTTTAGCCGATACATCTCGGCTCAGGATAATCAATTCATTGATCGACAAACCACAATATGTGGAAGAGATTGCGCACCGCTTAAATCTTGCGGCATCAACAGTATCATTTCATCTAAGAAAACTTGAAAGTGCGGGACTTGTAACTCAAACAAAGGAACAATATTATATTATCTACAAAATTAATGACGACATTTTCAAACTAACGTTAAAAGAAATAACCGATTTTGAAGATATTGAAAAGTACTCTCACGAAGAGCGTCTTGAGAAGTATCGACAGAAAGTTCTGCACGCTTTCTACAAAAAAGATAGACTAATTCGTATTCCTGTTCAAAGGAAGAAAAGAAACATTGTACTGAACGAGTTTGCAAAAAAGTTTAAACCGGATTTTAAATACAGCGAAGAGGATGTCAACAAAATAATTATGAGAAACTATGACGATTATTGTACAATAAGACGGCTACTGATAGAAGAAAAAATTCTTAAAAGGGATAATCAAAATTACTGGCTTATTAATGAAAGTATTAGAGGAATTTAACAATGGATAAAAGAGAAATTAAACGAAATTATAAACAGACGTTACGGCAAATGGGTGTATATCAGATACGTAACGTTGTAAACGGTAAAATATTTATCGGCAGTAGTAAAAATATTCCGGCTAAATTTAATTCACATCAATTTACTCTGGAGATCGGTTCTCATATAAACCGGAAATTACAGGACGAATACAAACAGTTTGGCAAAGAGAACTTTGTTTTCGAAATACTGGAACTTGTTAAACCCAAAGAGGACCCGGCTTACGATTACTCGTATGATATAAAAGCTCTCGAAAAGGTTTGGCTCGAAAAGTTAAGCCCGTTTAACGAAAAAGGATATAATTAAAAATTCACCGGATTATTTCACTCAAACAGATTTAAAGGTTAGTGTTAGTGAAGTAATCCGGTTCCGTTTTCAATAGTACAAATATAGGTATCGGGTTTTTTGCCAAACTCAATCTGATATTTCCCCGATACTTCCGAGATAAATTCATTCACTTTATTGTGTTCAATTATATTAATTGTGCAGCCGCCGAATCCACCGCCCATCATTCTCGCTCCGAAGACACCCGGCAGCTTTGCGGCAATGTCGACAAGAAAATCGAGTTCCTTACAACTGACTTCGTATAAATCTCTTAATCCGGCATGAGAACCATACATTCGCTTGCCGAACGCAATAAAATCATTTCTATCAAGATCCTCACAAGCTTTTAATAATCTCTCATTTTCTTCAATGACGTATTTACATCTATTATACACAACAGAGGGAAATTCACTTTTAAATTTTTCTATCTCATCAATATTAGCATCACGAAGATAATTGATATAAGGATTATGACTTTTAAGTATTTTAACCCCTTCTTCGCATTCAGACCTTCTCTTATTATACTCGGATGATGCAAGTGAATGGCTGATCATAGTATTGCAAAGAACTATTCTTAAATCCTCTCTTTCAAAGGGATGGTAGACATACTCAAGCGAACGGCAATCGATTCTTAATACCTTGTTAGCAGCACCGAATATATTAATATATTGATCCATGATTCCGCATTTTACACCGACAAATTCATTCTCTGCACGTTGTGCCAATTTTACAAGTTCAAGGTTTTCTATATTCAGATTAAAGATATAATTAAGTGCATAAGCGAGTCCCCCTTCAATTGCTGCTGATGATGATAGTCCAGCTCCAATAGGAATATTTCCACCAAACACACAATTAAATCCTTTTATTGTGTGCCCCAACTTTTGTATTTGATCTACCACACCAAGCAGATAGTTAGCCCAGTGTTTTTCCTGATGATGGATTCTGGATACCGGATGCTGGATGCTCTCATTGAAATCGATCGAGTGAAATACACATTGATCATCATTACGTGGAGTAATTGCGAAATAAATTGCCTTATCAATAGCCGCCGGTAATACAAAGCCCATATTATAATCAGTATGTTCACCAATCAGGTTTACTCGACCGGGTGAACGAAAAATCAATGAAGATTCATTAAATAATTCTCTGAATTTTGCTTCAACATTTTCTAAAGAGTCCACATTCATTTTCAATATTTATTTATGATCGTTTTTTACTTTTATAATTTTTGCCGCAATACTAACCGCTATTTCTTCAACTGTATTGCTGTTTATATCAATCCCTATCGGGGCATTAACTTTTTTGAGTACAGATCTTCTTATACCTTCCTTTTCCAGCTCATCGAAAATCCTTTTCAACTTTGCCTCGCTTCCCATCAATCCGATATACTTTAGTTTCTTATTAATTATTTGTTTAAGAGCTATCTTATCAGTAGGTAGAGCCGAAGTTACAATAGCAGCATAGGAGTATTCACCTTCTTCTATGTAACTGCCGACTTCATCAAACGGAGTAATAATTATCTCGTCAGCAGATCTGTTTTCATTTATAGTTTGAACATCTGCGCGGTCATCAAAAACAACAACGTGAAATCCGAGTAATTCCATTTGATTGGAAAGTGCAAGTCCAACATGACCGCCTCCTATTATATAAACTGTATCTTTAACCCCTACATTTTCTTCATACTTCCAATCGTCATCAGATTTGAAATAGTAATATATATGTTCAGAATTCTTATAATTTTTTTTAATTTTTAATCCATCCGGGGATAACATTAAAACTGCGGGCTTTTTTCTTTCAACAGATTTTATTATGAATTCTACATTCTCATAATCTTTTTTATCCAGCGACAATGTATAATTGGTTTGAGTACCCTGGCAGACAAGCCCCGACTGTAATTTTTTTACTTTTTTACTATGATAAAATTTTCTATGAAGCTGAATTTTCTTTTTTGAATCCAGAAGATTATTACATTCATTAATCAAGTTGAATTCCATTTCCCCGCCTCCGATTGTACCGACATGTGTTCTCTTTTCGGCAACTGCAATTTTAAATCCGGCTTTACCCGGCGAGCTTCCTTTGGATTCCAGAACTGTGGTAAGAATTACTTTTTTATTTTTTTTGATATTATTCAGAATAAAATTCCACAACTTCAGATCTTTCATAAATTTATTCCTTCCCGCAAAAGTAATTTGTTATATTCTGCCGGGGTATCTATATCGTCGAGAATCTGAGGATAATTACAATTCCAGATCAATTTATTAACCCGACTATTATTACTGACATTTCTTAATGAACCTTCGTCGCTCTCATCCAATAAAATTTGATAGATTGATTTGCCAATCAAAATCGGATGACCTTTAGCTGAGTTATATGCCGGTTGAATCCAGTTATAATTCTGATCAACCCGAGTAACAAATTCTGAATAAAAACTTTGCGGCAAAAAAGGCTGATCAACAAAATGATAAACATTCCAATCGGAATCGTAAAGATTTTCTAATCCTTTCTTAAGCGAAGTGAACATTCCCTTTTCATAATCTTCATTAAACACGAATTTAATCCGGTCGGATTTTATAATTTCATTTTCAATTTCATTGGACTTAAAACCTGTTACAACGGTAATATCATCACAAACACGCAACAACTTATCAACTATTATTTGAATTATTGGTTGGTTCTTAATTTTAAGAAGTGGTTTGAATGAATTCATTCTACCCGAGAGACCGGCTGCTATAATGAGTCCGCTTATTTTCATTTTATACGGAACAATTT
This sequence comes from uncultured Melioribacter sp., assembly GCA_964510325.1. Classification (GTDB taxonomy): domain Bacteria; phylum Bacteroidota; class Ignavibacteria; order Ignavibacteriales; family Melioribacteraceae; genus DSXH01. Next base: position 6,831 of record CAZEBL010000161.1, read on the forward strand.
TCTAAGCTGATCGAAGGAATATATTTCCGGTTTTGAATTCCATTTTAACATCGCAGAGGTATCTTTCAATCCATTACCGGTAAGCATTAACATTACGATAGTTTTACTGGAAATATTATTTGACTTAAAGAATTTCAGATAACCCGCATAAGAAGCCGCACACGAAGGCTCAACTAAAATACCCGACTCTGACGAAATAATTTTTTGTGCTTCCAAAATTTCGGTATCAGAGACTGCTAAGGCTGCTCCCTTAGATATTTTAATTGCACCGGCTGCCATGTATAAATTTCTTGGTGCTGAAGCACAGATACTATCGGCTATCGTCGAAGCATTTCTAAACTCATAATCTCCCTTTTCTAAATATCGAACGAGTGCATTACTTCCTTCCGCCTGAACTCCGATTAGTTTAGGATACTTTTTTATCCAACCAAGATTTTTCAGATCATAAAAACCCTTTAACAATCCGGAGATTATAACTCCATCACCGACTGGTACAAAAATGTAATCGGGCAATCTTCCTTGCAATTGAAGAAACATATCGAAAGCCGCTGACTTTTTGCCTTCAATTGTCAATGGATTATAGGCAGTGTTTCTGTTGTAAATATTTTTTGCTGAAGATATTTCCAGACAAATATCGAATGCATCGTCATAACTTCCATCAACAAGATAGATACTTGCCCCC
>CAZEBL010000162.1:0-7467 GCA_964510325.1 uncultured Melioribacter sp.
TACACAATTACAGATTGGAGTAAAGTTGAAAAGAAAGAATTTTCGGGGGAAACGGGAAAAGCATTCTGGCGGACATTTGAACAGGGGAATCTTCGCGTAAGGATTGTTGAGTACTCCGAAAATTATCTGGCTGACCACTGGTGCAGCCGCGGTCATGTTGTTTATGTGCTTGAAGGAGAATTAATTACGGAATTGAAAGACGGAAGAGAAACAGTACTAACTGCAGGAATGAGCTATCAGGTTGCCGATGACGATATACCCCACAGATCACGTACTACGGGTTATGTTAAATTGTTAATTGTTGATTAAAGATTATCAAGCAAACTTGTCCGCCTTCGGCGGAGACTGTAAAGTATTGCGCAGAGTTCGCAGTGAGTTACATTGCGTCCTTTGCGTTTTCTCTGCGATCTCTGCGCGACAATCTTTTCTTTAATTCATTTCTTGCAAATAGTTTTCCATAAAGATAATTTACCTCAGGCTAATTTCAATTCATTTTAGTTTTCAATACCGGAGTAATTATGAAACGGTTATTATTCACATTGATCATTCTGTCGATTTCCATTATTAACGCGCAGACAATTAAATCGCCGGACGGTAATTTATCCCTTATCTTTAAACTGACCGACAGTGGTGTTCCAACTTATCAATTACTATATGGAAGAAAAGTCGTTGTAAAAGAGAGCCGGCTCGGACTAAAACTTAAGGATAATCAATCGTTCGATCTGGGATTTTCAGTTACAAAAGTAGTTACTAATACTGTAGATGAAACCTGGGAACCGGTATGGGGCGAAGTAAAAACTATCCGGAATAATTACAGAGAATTGGTAGTTACACTTTCACAACCATTTGTTAAAGATAGACAAATAATTATCCGTTTCAGATTATTTAACGATGGTCTCGGTTTCCGTTACGAATTTCCGATGCAGGAGAATCTCAATTATTTCACAGTTGCAGATGAAATAACACAATTCAGTTTAACAGGAGATCACCTTGCGTTCTGGATTCCGGGAGATTATGATACAAACGAGTACTACTATACAAAATCTCCGTTAAGTAAAATTGATGCACTGTTTGGTAAAAAGGTAAACGAAATATCTACCAAAACAGTTATCGGAAATAATTATGTTCAGTCTCCGTTAATGATGAAGACTATAGATGGATTATACATAAACATTTTTGAAGCAGCCCTTATTGATTATCCGGCTATGCATCTCGAAGTAGATCAGACAAATTTTGTTCTCACCTCTCATCTTGTTCCTGATGCTGTTGGAAACAAAGCATACATGCAGACTCCATGTAAAACACCTTGGAGGACGGTAATCGTAAGCGATGACGCTACCGACATTCTTGCATCCAAAACAATTCTGAATCTCAACGAACCATCTAAAATAGAAGACGCAAGCTGGATAAAACCGATGAAGTATGTAGGTATCTGGTGGGAAATGCACGTCGGTACAGCATCATGGAATTATGCTAACGTAAACAATGTGAATCTGAAATCGACCGATTGGAAAAGTCTTAAACCGAATGGAATACATGGAGCGACTACAGAAAGAACAAAAAGGTATATCGACTTTGCTGCCGAACACGGATTTGATGGAGTTCTTGTTGAAGGATGGAATGTTGGCTGGGAGGATTGGTTCGGTAAATGGAAAGAAGAGGTGTTCGATTTTATAACACCTTATCCCGATTTTGATGTTGAAGAAATTTCTAAGTATGCCGCATCAAAAGGGGTTAAGATGATAATGCATCACGAAACATCTTCCTCGGTTACGAATTATGAACGGCGAATAGACGAAGCTTATGATTTTATGAAGAAGTATGGATATCCGGCTGTTAAAACAGGTTATGTCGGAAGAATAATTCCACGTGGCGAATTTCACGATGGTCAATGGATGGTTCAGCATTATGTTCGGGTTGCAGAGCGTCTTGCAAAAAACAAATTAATGCTCAATGCACACGAAGCGGTAAGACCAACAGGTTTACATCGTACTTATCCTAACTGGCTTGCATGCGAATCAGCACGCGGCAACGAGTTTAATGCGTGGAGTGTTGGTAATCCTCCGGAACACGAAACAATACTTCCATTCACCCGATTAATGGGCGGACCAATGGATTATACGCCCGGTATATTTCAGATAAAGATGAATTATTATAACCAGGATAAAAAAGAACAGGTTCATACAACACTTGCAAAACAGCTTGCTCTTTATGTAACAATGTATTCACCTTTGCAGATGGCAGCAGATTTTCCTGAAAATTATGAGAAACATCTTGATGCCTTTCAGTTTATTAAAGATGTTGCAGTTGACTGGGACGATACTAAATATTTAGAAGCCGAACCGGGAGATTATATTACCGTTGCGCGAAAAGTAAAAGGGAAAAATGAATGGTTTATAGGTGCAATAACAGATGAGAATGATAGAACAACAACAATACCATTAAATTTTTTAGAGAAAGATAAAAAGTACACCGCAGAAATTTATGCAGATGCTAAAGACGCACATTGGGAAAAAAATCCGATGGCATATGAAATAACATCAAAGAGTGTATCATCAAAAGATGTTTTGAAAATAAAACTTGCACCCGGAGGAGGGTGTGCAATAAGAATTTGGTAAAAATTCGAACTTAACTTGACTAATAAAAAGATTATCACGCAGAGTTCGCAAAGGAAACGCAGAGAACGCAGTTAATTCTCGGGGGATTTTGAGTTTTCTCTGCGCCAATTACGTGTTAATCATAAATTTTTTTCCTACTTATTCTATTCATTATCTTTGCAGAAACCCGAAAGCGTAAAATGTCAAAAATAAAATTAGAACTTCTCTCTCCGGCAAAAGATCTTGAAACCGGAATTGCGGCGATCGATTGCGGCGCCGATGCGGTTTATATCGGAGCGCCTCAATACGGTGCCCGTGCTGCTGCGGGTAATTCTCTTGAGGATATCAGAAAGCTTGTCGATTATGCTCATAAATACTGGGCGAAAGCATATGTAACTGTTAATACTGTTCTCTATGACGAGGAATTACCAGATGTTCAGAATCTTATTAATAAACTATATGAAACGAAAGTCGATGCAGTAATTTTCCAGGATATGGCTCTTCTTGAAATGGATTTACCTCTGTTGCCTCTTTATGCATCAACACAAACGCATAATTATGAAATTGAACGGATAAAATTTTTAGATCGGCTTGGAATTAAACGAATAATTATTGCCAGAGAACTTACAATTGAAGAGATCAAAAAAATAAAAAGTGAAGTAGATGCTGAATTAGAATTTTTCGTCCACGGCGCTTTGTGTGTTAGTCTTAGTGGACAATGTTATATGAGTCATGAGCTTACCGGACGGAGTGCGAACCGCGGTGAGTGTGCACAGAACTGCCGGCTCCCGTATTCGCTTGTTGACGCAAAGGGTAAAGTGATGATCGAAAACAAACATCTTCTTTCTCTTCGCGACCTTAATCTTTCAGAATACTTAAACGATCTTGTTGAAGCCGGGATTACTTCTTTCAAAATAGAGGGTCGTCTTAAAGATGTTGGTTACGTAAAGAACATTACAGCGTTTTACCGTCAGCAGATTGATGACATAATAAGAAATAACAATAAATATCAACGTGCATCATCGGGCTATTCTGTGATTCCTTTTGAACCCGATCCGGAACGAACGTTTAACCGCGGGTACACAACTTACTTTTTAAATGATAGAACAGATCATGTTTCGTCTCATGATTCACCTAAGTCAACCGGCAAATATTTGGGCAAGGTTACTGAAGTGAATAAAAAAGGTTTTGTGATCGGAACAACCGAAAAAATTTCTAACGGCGACGGATTATGTTATTACGATAATAAAGGGGAATTGACAGGTATGTACGTTAATCGTATTGAAGGCGGCACTGTTTATACACAGGAATTGAACGGAATAAAACCGGGAACGAAAATTTACCGCAATTATGATCATTCATTCGAAAAGCTTTTAGAAAGGGAATGCAAAAGGAAAATTAAAACAGAAATAGCAATCGAAGAAATTGAAAACGGTCTTAAGGTAACAGCGAAAGATGAAGACGGTGTGGCTGTGTCAGAAAACTATGAATTGAAAAAGGAAGTTGCCTCAAACCCGGAGAGGGCACTTGAAACTATAAAAAAACAATTTGCTAAGAGCGGTGATACTATTTTCGAAATTGAGGAGGTTAAGTTAAGCTTCGATAAACCGCTATTCATACAGATAAGCTCTATTAATGAAATGAGAAGAAAATTATTACATAAACTGGAAACCGAACGGTTAGAAAAACATAAAATTGAGATTGGAAAACAGAACACAGAACTAAGAACCAATAACTCAGAACTAAAATTCCCGGAAAGTAATCTTGATTATAAACTCAACATTACAAACAAGCTCTCCGAAAAATTTTATAGAAACCACGGCGCAGTAGAAATTGAACCGGGGTATGAACTGCAGAAAAATTACTCGGGCAAAACTGTAATGACTTGTAAGTATTGTATAAAGGATGAACTTGGACTTTGTCCGTTTGATACCGATAAAAAGGTTGATGAACCGCTCTTCCTTGTAAACGAAAGCCGGAGATACAGACTTGTATTCAACTGCAAAGATTGCCTGATGGAAATAGTTGTTGATTGAATCCATACATGAGTAATTGCTAAATATTTCCTCTGCGAGCCCATTAATAATCTCTACTTTCTACTGCGAAACACGACTTGTTATTTAAAATGCTATCTACTAAATTTCTTGTAAGTTGTTTACTCGAGTAGTTTTATTATCTTATAAAAATTATTACTTGGAAGAAAGGACAAATATTTCGAGATATAAAATGATGAAATTAAATAAGCGAACAACTCCTATTGGTTGTTTAATATCCTTTGTTTTTATATTAATGTCAACAAAAGCATTTTCGCAAGATCTTGTTTTTTTAAATAATAACATTGTAATAGATGGATTTGTTGATACCACAACAATTAGATCAAAGCAAATTAGAATTAGTTCTGCAGATTTTAATACACATCAGTTAATTGATAGCGCCAGCATAGTATTTATTCAAAATGTTTATGGAAAGATTATTTTTCCAAACTATGTAATTGTGAATCCCGAAAGTCAAACTATTCATTGGCCAAACGCTAATCATGTATTACCTAATAGTAAATATCTCCATTTTTCATCTGTTTCAGATGCTAAAAGATCGGGTTATAAAATTTGTCCAGCGTGTTTTAATGAAGATTTAATATTACCATATGATTATTTGGAAAGAGGGATATCCTATGCTACATATAACGAGTTTAGGAAAAACTACGAAATTTTAAATGATCATGAAAAACTTTCAAAAGTCAATTTGTTATTAGAAGAGATATTAAAAAATTGGCCAACCAAAACCAGAGGCTATAACTATAAAGTTTATGCATATAAAGGGGACCCCAACGCCTTAGCAATTGCACGAGGTATAATTTTTATTTCAACTGGACTACTTGAGTTGCTTGAAAACGATGATGAAATTAGAGCGGTTCTTTCACACGAGGTAGCTCATATTGAAAATAGGCATAGTTTGCGGCAATATTTACAAGATCAAAAAATTAAACTATCAACGCAGCTCGCCCTCCTATTTACTTCTGTGGTCACAAATGTTGTTACTACATTAGCTAAAATAACAAATCCTAGGGATGTTATTTATCAAATTAACTATGAGATGCTGAGGATTTATGATATTGCTATAGCTCTTGCAAAAGCAGGTTATAGCAGAGAACTTGAACAAGAAGCAGATATTATTGCACAGCGTTATTTTTATCTAAATGATTTGAATAAAACAGCCATGGTAAACTTATTAAATAAACTGGCTTATTATTCATTAATACGTAACGGTACAATAGGTGCAAGCGATGCTTATTCATCGCATCCATACTTGGTAAATAGAATTAATCAGATTAATAATACATATACTTTATTTTTGGACCAGGCGTTAAAACTTTCTGTCCGAACAAAATCAGAATATGGAGTCTCAACGAGTTTTGCTCAAATTATAATTAATTCTATTACTTCAATGCCTTCCTCTTTAGATCTTGAAGAAGATAATATTTTTTTAATGGGTACTATATCAAATTTTAACAAAAGCACTTCAATTAGAGTTGATAAGTTGCAATTACGTTTGCCAGAAAAAACTTTTCCAATTCGTTTTGGTGGATTAACCGATACTTATGTTTATCGTGGGCAAACAACTGAAATATCAATTTATGCGAATCTCTCTAAATCTGATTCAATTATGCTTTTAAATGAATTAAAAACAAGAAAGAATTTTAATCTCGAAATTAATCTATCTTACATGAACCAGGATTTAAAAAACCAGAAAGCAGAAGTGTTATATAAACCAATCCCCAATATCGTAACGACTATTGATGAATAAAATTTATTTTTTAATTCTATTTTAAATAAGTCGGATCTTCCAGCTTACCGATAAATAAAATAAAGTTACTTGCCTTTTCTCTTATTACAAAAACAAAAGGTCTATCAAGTCTGATGATATTATCTAAAATAGATGTAACACCAATTGTTACAGAAGTAACAGCAGCGGCTTCGGTACCTTCTTCGTTAACATCTACAAAAGTTTTGTGGTCAACATCGCTAATGTAAGCGTTGCCCACGCCCTCGTATATTTTTTTGAAATTTGCGTTGTAAGGATCGAAGGCAATTTCCATCCCGAGCGATTTAAGTGTTTCGTTCAGTTTAATTTTATACTCCATCTTAAACTTAGGAATGAATAGCTGCTTTTTCATTTTGCTTAAATTATTTATTGAGCTGTTCCACAGAGAATTTGTCAATGTGTTGATAACGTCTTTTAGTTGTTTATCTTTTGCGGGTAACAGGATTGTCATGCTGAAGTTACCTTTGCCGTATGGAAGGTCTAGCATTGTAAATTTATCGTTCGAAGAAACATAAAAGTCTGTTTCCAGATTCATCATTTTGCATTGAACAAGTTCTCCCGATTCTTTTTTAAAGAAATCATCCATTGTTTTGTTCTTATCAAATTGATATTGCCATGTTCCTTTGAAATAAATGGCGTTGATCAGATACATTATTGTTTGAGAATCAATCTTATCAACAATCTTATCAATCTTTCCGTTTGTAGATTCTTTAACCCAATTATTTATAATATTTACAGTCGCCGGGTCGTTGAAGTTCATCGGGTTTATGACAGCGTTAAAATATTTTTTGTTGGTTTCTATAAAATCCGGTTTTACTGGAATTGTATTCCTATACCAGATTGAGTTAGCAATCTGCATAATTACTTTGCTATCAATTTTAGTAAGAAGCTGAATTAAGGATTGATATGATTCATTAATTTCCTGTTGTGTTACACCCGAAAGCGAAAGCGTATTACGCATTGCTTCGTATGTATTTCCTTCGGCACCGTTAAGAGCCATGCCAAGCGCCATAGAAATGCTTAACGGTGAAATAAAAACATTTTTGCC
>CAZEBL010000163.1:0-471 GCA_964510325.1 uncultured Melioribacter sp.
ACTGGAAATGTTGTCCGAACTTGTGGCATATTCAAGACTATTTGCATACAGCTGAACAATTTGGCGCTCTCTTTCCTGAAGTTTATTTACGAGGTTCTGCGTATAAAAAAGTGTTCCTAATGCAATTGTTGCACCGATTACAATAAGAATAAGTTTTAAGTTCATTGTGGTTGGATTGCTATAAATCTTCATATAATTCTCACATAGATATCAAATTCAATTACAAATTAATAAATGTAATTGCGATATGAAATGAGAGAATTATTGACAGAGATTATAATTCGATTGTCTGGAGTCTTCTTGGACCTACCGAAATAAGACTTATCTCAAAGCCACCTTGATGCGAAATAAATGAGAGATAATCTTTAGCAGCAGATGGTAACTCGTCGTAATCTTTTGCGTTGGAAATATCAGACTTCCATCCGGGTAAAGACTCGTAAACCGGTTTTACTTGCATCATCTGGTTTACAT
>CAZEBL010000163.1:481-2290 GCA_964510325.1 uncultured Melioribacter sp.
TACATCGGTAGGATATGATTTTAATTGTCTGCCATTAATTTCGTAAGCAACACAAACTTTAATCTCCTCCAGATAACTAAGAACGTCAAGTTTGGTTATGGCGACTCTTTCTATACCATTTATCATTCTGGAATAATTAACTAAAAATGCGTCGAACCATCCGCATCTTCTTGGTCTTCCGGTTGTTGCACCAAACTCTACACCTACTTCTCTCAATTTATTCCCTTCATCTCCAAACATTTCTGTAGGAAAAGGGCCTAACCCTACACGTGTTGTGTATGCTTTAACTATTCCAATAACAGAACTAATTTTTGTTGGCGGAATGCCAGAACCTGTGCAAGCTCCACCGGAAGTTGGGTTCGATGATGTTACAAACGGGTAAGTCCCATGGTCAATATCTAAAAGCGTTCCCTGTGCACCTTCAAGAAGAATTGATTTCCCATCGGTCATAGCATTGTTAAGGTAAGTCGGTACATCGGTAATATATTTATCTATTTTCTGATCAAACTCAAGATATTCGTTAATTATGTCATCAACATTAAGTTCTTCGTGATTATAGACTTTTCTTAAAATATTATTTTTTTCTTCAATGTTGATTTTAATTTTTTCTTCAAGAACAGATCTATCTAACAAATCGACAATTCTAATTCCTTTGCGTGCATATTTATCTATATAACAAGGTCCTATACCTCTTCCTGTTGTTCCGATTTTTGTAGATGTATTTTCATTTATTGAATCGAGTAGCTTATGATATGGCATAATTAGATGAGCGTTCTGGCTAATAAATAAGCGTCCTTTAATGCTAATACCGGAGTTCTCTAACAACTGAATTTCATCAAGCAATGCTTTTGGATCAATTACAACTCCATTACCAATAACGCAAACAACATTTTCTCTTAGAATTCCCGATGGAATAAGGTGAAGTATGTATTGACGATCTCCAATTTGAACTGTATGTCCGGCATTAGCTCCGCCCTGGTATCGTACTACTATATCAAATTTTTCACTCAGGATATCAACTATTTTGCCTTTACCTTCGTCGCCCCATTGGCTGCCGACAATAATACTAACACTCATAACTTCCCCGACTATTAAGATTGTGAATAAATGGTAGGTATAATTTGAGGTTGTTCTTTAAAAATTTTGGAGTCAGAAAAAACTTTTCCAAGAAATAAATTCTTTGAGAAACTCATTTAACAACCAAAGAACAACCCCAAATGATTTTATTTAAAGCTATTAACAGCTTCGTCAACCGAATTAAAGTGTTCAAAAATTGTTATCAATTTTGTAATAACAAGTAAGCTTTCAATTTTTTCGGTAGCATTAGCAAGTTTAAGAGATCCGCCACCATTTTTCATTGTAGTATATCCGCTTATTAGCATTCCTAAGCCCGAACTGTTCATGAATTTACAATCGGCAAGATCCACTACAACATTTTTTTTGTTTTCATCTAATAATTTATGGAGTAGGTCGCTAAATTCCTGAGCTTCTGGACCACCCATTACATTCCCTTTTAGTTCGATAATTACTGCACCGTATTTTTCTGTTGTTTTAATTTTCATTTGTTCTCCTTAGGATTTACTAAAATTGTTTACAAACTACCTATAAGTTAAGATTTTTTTATTAAAAAAGGTTATTGCGTATTATCCTTTATAAATATTTATATTGGCAAATAAGTTATTGAATACTGTAGAAAAAATACAGTTTTATACATTTCATTTCAAACATTTTGTTTAATTTTGGTACTGGAACATTACTTTAAAGTTATCGTCTAAAATAATGGATTTACAGAAAGATAGGGGAAATAAT
>CAZEBL010000163.1:2300-7467 GCA_964510325.1 uncultured Melioribacter sp.
TAATAATCCTGATGAAATCTATGCGGAACAGGATGAGGATTTTGTTCTAATTAGAAGTTTCATTAACGGAAATGAATCTACGTTCAGGACTTTAGTAATAAAGCATAAAGAAAAGGTTAGAAATCTTGTCTTTATTACTTTAGGCGATACTGAATATGTCGATGATATTTCCCAGGATGTATTTATAAGTGTTTATCACAAAATTAAAGAATTCCGGTTCGAGTCTAAGTTTACAACCTGGCTTTATCGTATTACGGTTAATAAGTGCAGGGATTATTTAAGAAAGAAAAAAGTTAGAAGCATTTTTGTTCCGATTGGTGATTATGATAGAGAATATCCGACCGGACCACATTCTGAAAATTATGATATACCACAGCTTGTTCAAAATGCGATTGCTAAATTACCTGAGAAGCTGAAAGTGCCTTTAGTGTTGAGAGATATTGACGGATTAAGTTATAAAGAAATAGCTGACCAATTGGGAACAGAAGTTGGAACAATAAAATCAAGAATATTCCGTGCAAGGGAACATTTGAAATTTTTATTGGAACCTTATCAAAAAGAGTTAAGAGCTTAAATGGAAGGTACAGATAATAAAAATAGATTTAATGAATTAGTAAAAAAGTATTTGCCGGTAGCCAGTATTATTCTATTAACTTTTTTGCTGATGGTTTTTTTTCGCTCGCATAAACGTAGTATTAGTAAATTAATTGAAGAGGGAAAGAATAATTTAATTTCATTTTATGCACAGAATCTAAAACCGCTTTTTGCCTCTACCGAAATAACAAATGAGGATGTTTTTAATTTTGCTCTTTATAAAAGTTTACCAATTGATAAGGACAATAAAAAATTATTACTCGTATCGCACGAAGGAGAAGATAACCGTGTATTCGAAGTAAAACCTGCTTCTTATGTTCCATTTACTAATAATTACGAACGATTTACTAATTATCTTGAATTATCACCTGATGAAAAAAATAGGGTCGATTCAATTTTGGGCGCCTATAAAAAGGAAATTTACTTATCTGTACTTAAAAGCGATCAAAATGCAATTGCCATAAATCCTCAATTAGGTGATTTACAAAAAGCAGTTTTAGCTGATCTTATAGCATTCTCCGAGAAAGTGGATAAAAATAAAACTTACGAGATTTTCCCATTAAACAATAAAACATTTAATGTAGAAAACCTTCGCTCATTTGCACTATCAGCTAAAGAAATTCCTAATAATGATTACATTTTTATTACACCCGATACTGTATTTCAAACGGAATTTAAAATTGATACAAAAGCTATTGAGAAACTTTCCGATATCGATCTTAACAAATATCTTGCAGCTAATAATATGAAAGATAATATCCGGATTGACATAGGGTTTGATAATACGCGGAGAAGCAGGGAAAAGATTAGAATAAAACCAGGGGATGGAATTTCTCATCAAATGGATTCAAATAAGATAAGGGTAATTGTACCAATACCGAGAATTCCAACAATACATTATACCCGGATAGAGGATAGTATAAAAGTAAATTTGGAAAAAGCAGCAGATAAATTGAAAATGCTTTCATTCAAATGGGAATCAGCATATAAAGAACATCCAAGAGGAGATGTCAATAATCCTCCAAGACCTCCAAGAAGAGGGGAGCCGATTCAGTTTCATTTTAATTTTAATCCAGAAGAATTTACCAAGCATGCCACCGAAATTGCAAAGGGTAATTTTAAGGATTGGGAAAAGTTTGGTATTGCAATGGATTCGTTAGGCAAAAAATTTGGAAAAACTTTTTCTGATTCTCTTAAAAAAGAAATTAAGAATATCGAGAGAACTGTGCGTAAAAAACCGATTGTGAATATCAACCCGCGGGACACAGTAAAATAACTTTATTATTCTAACAGTTAATTCTTTTTAATGATCAATAACAATCTTAAAAATATTACTCGTGCCAAGGGTTTAGAAAATGCCATAGTTGTTTCAATACTACTTTTTCTATTCAGTTTAATGTTCCCCCAACACGATTCTTTTTTACTGTCAACTATTAACGAGGTACTGGTATTCTTAGTTTTATTTTTTGTCCTTTCATATATTAAACCTCTCTTAAGTAACAAAACCGATTCGCCGTTTACACTTGTTTTAAATGCGGGGATACTTGCAGCGCTTATTTTTTCAGTCATCTCTGTTTCCGATTCATTGTTTGGTTCACTTGCTGAAAAGGATGCAAACCTTAATATAATTAACTCACTCTTTTCAATTATCATCATATTCACTTTTATAGTGGCTGTAATTTATATTCTGGCATCGTTCAGAGAATTGTTTTTTCTTAGACAGAAAAAAGATCTAGGCATATATTTCAATACTATGCAGGTATTTTTTCTTTTAACATTTTTTTCAAATTTACTTTTTAAGATAGATAAGAATTTCGACTATCCTTATAATTCCTTTTTTGTAGTTTCTATTGTGCTTATAAGCTTAAATTCATTGCGTGTTGCCTGGATTGCATTTTTAGTTAAGAAACAGAAGCTTTATTTATTACTTGTTTCTACAATTCTTTCTATTCTGTTTGGACTTAATTTCGCTCTACTTTTAAGCGAAACCAATACCATAAAGCAAATAATTTTCACTTTTTCACCCGGGCTTTATTCCATATTAAGTTTAACTATGATATACGGAATGATCTATTTCGGTGTGATATTTTTTACAACTTTATTTCATCTTCCTACAGCAGAAGCTTTCGATAGAAAAGCTCAGGAAGCATCTTCGCTGATGGATTTAACGAAGCTTATTACTCAAGTTTTCGATTTCAAAGAATTGGCAGAAACTGTTACATCAATTACGGCTAAAGTTTGTAATTCATACTCGGCATGGCTGGTTACAAAAAAAGAAAATGAATATGAGCTTAATTCGGTTCATAATATCTCTTATGTTGATGCAGATAAATTAATAAAAATGCTTCTTGATAACGAAGAGAGCGATCTATTACGTGTTCAAACATTTTATTATGATTCAGTTAGTTCAGAATTACGTAATGAGATGAAAGAATTTAAATCGATTGCAATTGCTCCATTAAAATTGCATGGTGAGATTAATGGATTTTTATTTACTGCCCGTCAGAAAGATGTAAACTTTGATGAAGATGAAAAAAAATCGCTCCAGGCATTTGCAGATTATGCAACCGTTGCCCTCGAAAATGCTAAGCTTTTAGCAGAATCAATTGAAAAAGAGCGTCTTGAAAAAGAACTTGATGTGGCGCGTGATATCCAGCGGAAAATTCTTCCCGATAATGTTCCGCAGTCTAATAATTTTAAGGTAGCAGCACTTTTTGTTCCCGCATTCGAAGTTGGAGGCGACTATTACGATTTCTTTGAGCTTGAAAACGATCGACTTGGATTTATTGTTGCTGATGTTTCAGGTAAAGGTATCTCCGCTTCATTCATAATGGCTGAAGTTAAAGGAATTTTTGAATCCCTCTCCAAATTAATTCTTAATCCGCGTGATCTTCTTATTAAAGTAAATGAGATTTTAAAAGATAGTCTTGATAAGAAAAGTTTTGTTACGGTTATATATGGTGTTCTGAATAAACAATCGGGTGAAATAAATTTTGCACGGGCCGGGCATCCACCCGTTCTTTTATGTTCGGATAGCAAGATAGAGAGATTACAACCTGGTGGAATAGGAATTGGGCTGGATTATACAAACGGGTTTGCAAATTCATTAAAAGAAATGCAAATTGTATTGAAGAATGATGATATTCTTGCATTCTATTCGGATGGAATACCCGAAGCAAAGAATGCTAGAGACGATGATTTTGGATACGAAAGATTCGAGCAGATTATCCTTCAAAACAAAAATAAAAATCTGGACGAGATTACAAATATTCTGATGCACGATTTAACATTATTTTCAAAAGATCATTCACAGCATGACGACATTACATTAGTATTAATTAAATGGAATAAAAAGAATTAAAAACAAATGGAGTATTGAATGGCGGATTTCAATGTCAACTTACGGGGTGTTGGTTCCGTAAGTGTTATTGATGTTAATGGGTATCTTGATGCTCACACCGCACCTGAACTTGAAAATGTATTTAACAAACTGCTTAACGACAAGCACTACAAAGTGGTTGTTAACTTTAATGATCTAAAGTATATCAGCAGTGCAGGTTTAGGAGTTTTCATGGCTTACGTTGAAACGATGCGTGAAAACAGAGGGGATATCAAGTTCTCTAATATGAAAGAGAATGTTTATAACATTTTCGACCTTCTCGGTTTCCCGATTTTATATGAATTCTACAAGGATGAAAACGAAGCAATTCAAAAATTTAGCGAGCTGGGTCAATCTTGATTTATCCAAATAAAAAAATAGAAAAAGAACTTGTTGTAAAGAGTACTACAGATAATCTTGCACAGGTTAGGGACTTTACCAGAAAAACTGCCGAGGAATGCGGATTTTCTGAAGAGACCGTTGGTAAGATTGTTTTAGCTGTTGACGAAGCTTGCACAAATATTATTAAACACGCCTATAAATACTCCCCGGATGGGAAAATAATTATTTCCACAAAATTTGATAAAGATAGATTTTCAATTTCAATTGTTGATGAAGGAATGCACTTTAATCCTAATAACGTTCCGGAACCTAACATTGTAGAATACTACAAACAAAAGAAAGTCGGCGGACTTGGTATTTTCCTTATGAAGAAACTTATGGATGAAGTAAAGTATTCGACTGTTTCGGGAAATAAAAACGAAGTTATTTTGGTAAAATATCTTACCGAATAGGGATGCTTACGACAGATCATAATGCAACCTTAAGAAATTTTTCTGCACTTGTAGATTTCAGCAATCTGGTAAACTCCAGTCTCGATATTAACTTTGCATTAAATAATATTCTATTAACATGCCTTGGAAAATTCCATACATCAAGAGGTTTAATTGCACTTGTAAATGAAAATGGATTCCTGGAAATAAAATCCTCAAAAGGAATTCAAACCAGTGTAATTGAAAAATTCCCTAATGTGAATTCAGATCAAATTGAACAAAATGAAGAATTGAAGAATTTTATTAAGGAGAACAATTTCCCCATCCTTCAAATAATAAAATCTTCGGAAGGTACCAAAGGAATTATCTTATTAGGAACAAGATTAACAAACAAAGCTTATGACAATGAGGATGTTGAATT
>CAZEBL010000164.1:0-7355 GCA_964510325.1 uncultured Melioribacter sp.
ATTTTAAGCAACATTGATGATGAAGAGAAACGCAGAAAAGAATTAATTCGTGAATTTGCAAATAACAATTCTATTGCACTTAAGGATTTCTCATTCGATGAATTGTATAATTCTAAAAAAAATCTTTTTGGAAACGATATAAATAAAATTGAAAAAATCGGTTCTGAGGTTAAAGAGAAAGCTTTGAAAATTGCGCACTTGAATTCACAGTTATCAGTGCTTGTTGAAGTATCGAGAAATATTATAAAAGAAAGAATGATCTCAATACTTGGAAACGGTAAACGCAAATTAGTTAATAAGCGGGTGTAAAATGGGTATTGGAAGATTATTAGACATATCAGTTAGATCGATGGCGGCATATCAACGTGCTATGGATGTTACTTCACAAAATATTTCGAATGCAGGTAACCCGGAATATACACGGCAGAAAACCGTATTTGCTACCGAAGAAACTCAAGCCGGAATTGGAATGGGTGTTAAGATTCAGGATATTTTAAGAATCAAAAACAATTTACTCGATAACCAGATCAGGAAATACCAATCTTCATTATCCGATGCTGAAAAGAGATCGGAATTGCTGCAGCAGATTGAATCTGTAATTGCTGAACCATCAGATATCGGACTTAGTTCATATATGACAGAATTCTTCAATTCGTGGTCTCAATTAGCTACCAATCCTAATTCCACGCAACTTAGAACCCAGGTAATTCAGAAAGCTCAAAGATTAAGCGAAAGGTTTTCAGAAATTTTTGAAGGTTTTTCAAGTGTTCAGTCTGTTCTACAAAAAGAAGCGGTCGCTAAAACAAATCAATTGAATGAATACCTAAAAGAAATCTCGGAGATGAATCACAGAATCTATGAGTCCGAAGCCAGAGGAATTAAAGCCAGCGAACTTAAAGATAAGCGGGATACATTAATAGATAAGGTTAGCGAACTCGCAAATATTACGGTAAACTATAATGAATTTGGAGCTGCAATTGTTAATGTCGGCGGTGTTCAGGGAGCCGACCAGAATGGATATACAGAATTTGAAGTCTCGTTCATTAATAATAAGATGAGAATTACATCCAAGAATGATAAGAATGCAATTGCACTTCTTAATAGCGGAGAATTATTTACTGCATCAGATCTTTATTCCAATAGAATTCCTGAATACCGGACTAACCTTGAAAACCTTGCCAATGCATTTATAAATAAAGTAAATGAATTTCATATGCAGGGTTTTACTCTGGTACAGAATGGTTCATCTTCAACTGGAATTCCGTTCTTTGGCAGTCTTGATATCAATGGAAATGTAATCAATGCATTTGTAAACGGACAAATTAAAATAAACGAAAACATTCTTAACAACCCAAAGAATATTGCAGTATCAAGTTCAGCCAATAACGATGGTAATGGTTCTATCGCAATACTTATTTCATCTCTAAGTGAATTAAAACTTCCAGAACTTGGTGATCAATCTATTCTTGAAGGCTATACAGGATTCTTAAATACTTTTGGTGTTGATAAAGTTGTAAGCGATAACAAAATTGATTCGAACAGTCTGGTTATTCAGCAACTTAAAAATCAAAAATCATCTTATTCTGGTGTTTCAATAGATGAAGAAATGACAAATGTTATAAAATATCAGAGATCGTATGAAGCAGCAGCAAAGTTAATTAAAGTTGTAAACGACATGATGGAAACAATTATTCAACTGGTGTAATTATGAGAATAACAGAAAACTTATTATCGGAACGCTATCTCTACAATCAGAACAAGATTAATGAGAAAAAGCTTAAAATACAGAGTCAGATTACCAATAATACAAAGCTTGAAAGACTTTCCGATAATGTTGGCGATTCCCTAGAAGCAATTAAGCTGGATTCTACAATTCGTAAAATCGAAACTTTCCAGAAAAACATTACGTATGCTAAGGATTATTTGAGTATTGCTACGGATTCAATCGAAAATATTGCCGATGAAACTCAAAAAATTATCGGTCAAATTATGAATTCGGATAATGCGCTTAATAGCTCGAATCTTGCATCGGTAACTCAATCTATTAAATTATCATTAAGAGCAATTGTCGATAGCTTGAATGAAAAAAGAAACGATATGTATCTCTTTGGCGGAACCGATTTTAGTGATACACCATGGTCAATAGATGCTAACGGTAGAGCTGTTAGAAATTCTACAAATGTTACCGGTGAAATTAAAGTTCAGATTACGCAGAATATTAAAGACACAATTAATATTACAGGTAATAAAATTGAAGAAACGGATCTCTTAAATACATTAAATGATATTCTCGATTCGCTTGAAGCAAATTCAGTTCCGGATGATACTCTAAAACAAAGATTGAATAATGCATACAATTCTATCGTTAACCTTCAATCTATTAACGGCGAGAAATTAAATCGATTGGATGACATTAGTGCATTGCTCGAAAAACAACTCTTAAGTACACAGGAATTGTTGTCGAAGAAACAGGATATTGATCCGGCAAAACTTATTGTTGATTTGCAATATCAGGATTACGTCTTGCAATTATCGTATAAATTGGCAGCAACTATTTTACCAAAATCACTTTTAGATTATCTATGATTCGTAAATCGGGAACACTGGTCGGTCTTGCATTAGGAGTATTCTCAATTTTCGGAGCTTTCTTTTTAGAAGGTGGTTCGGTTAAAGCTCTTTTCATTATGTCGTCCCTAATAATTGTATTTGGCGGAACGTTTGCTGCTATAATAATTGGTTTCGGATTGGATAAATTCAAAGATCTTTTTATGTTGATAAAGATGGCTTATTTCCCGCGACAGTTCGATATGACAAGAATTGTTGATGTATTTATTGAGCTTGCAATAAAATCCAGAAATGAAGGACTGTTATCAATTGAAAAAGATCTGAATAAATTTGGTCATTATTTCCCTAAGAAAATGGTTAAGTATGTAATGGATGGAACGGACCCGGATTCTATTTACAATCTTGCTCAAATGGAAATGAAAGCTATGCAGGAACGTCACTACTCTAACATTTTTATTTTTACAAAAATGGGCGGTTACGCTCCTACAATGGGAATTATTGGAACTGTTATGGGTTTAATAATGACTTTAGCAAATGCGGGAGCCGATCCGAATTCATTAATAAAAAATATTGCTACTGCATTTATTGCAACACTGTGGGGAGTATTTAGTGCTAATATAATCTGGTTACCTATTGGAGATAGGTTAAAAAAATGTCATTTAGAGGAAAAGAATTTAATGGAGATTTCTTTGGAGGGAGTTCTAACACTTCAGAGCGGCGAGATTCCATCGGTAATGAAAGCCCGTTTGTTAGGAATGCTTCCTCAAAAGGTTCAGTTAAGAAAACTAAACCCGTAGGTTCCGAAGAAACTCAATTTAACGAGGATAACGATAAGGATAGGTATTTAATTACTTATGCTGATTTAATAACCCTATTACTGGGGCTTTTCATAATTTTATATGCTATGTCTAATATTGATGTGAATAAATATAAAGGAGTTGTTAATGCGCTTGGAAGTATTTTTGGAAGTGAAACTGCCGGCAACCCTATAAGCACTACCAATACTATAATTCCAAAACCAAGCGATAAACTTGCAGAGGACTTGTATCGTCTTGTTGAACAATATAATTATGGTAATTCAATCCGCTTAGAGCAAAATGAACGCGGTGTAACAATTCATATTTTAGACGATGTTCTTTTTCCTCCGGGTAGAGCAACGTTAAATGAAGCATCTAAAACTGTTCTTAGCAGACTTGCAGACGTTATAAAAACTCTACCAAATGATATACGAATAGAAGGACACACTGATAATGTTCCTATAAACACACTGCAGTATCCTTCTAACTGGCATCTATCTGTTGATAGAGCTTTAAGTACCGGGTATTATTTAATTCAGGAAGAAGGTATTTCGGCTGATAAAGTTTCCGTAGTCGGCTATGCAGAATACAGACCGATTGCATCCAATGATACTCCTCAAACGAGGGCGTTAAATAGAAGAGTAGATATTGTAATATTAAAAAAGTGAGTAATATGAAAATCAACACACAAAAATTCGGCGAAATTGAATTCCCCGAAGATCTCGTAATAAGATTCAAAGAAGGTCCATTCGGATTTGAAGACCTGAAAGAATTTGTATTAATTAAACCGGAGGAAAGCGTTTTCTACTGGCTTAATTCTATTGAAAAACCGGAGATTGCTTTTGCTCTATTTGGTCTTAGAGTTATTGACGAAAATTATCCTCAGGTTGAAAATCATGAAGCTTTCGGTATTGTAACTCTAAATTCCGATCCTCTTAAAGTAACAATTAATATGAGAGCACCGGTTTTTATCGATCAGGATAATAAAACTGCTTACCAAACCATTTTTGACAAAGATAACTATTCACTTTACTATAATTTATTTGCCGAGTAGAAATATGTTAATATTAACAAGAAAAATTGAAGAAGAAGTAAGAATAGGTACCGACATTACTATAAAAATCCTGTCGATTTCCGATAATCAAATAAAGATTGGAATTGATGCTCCGTCCAGTGTTCAGATTTTTCGGGGTGAAGTCTATGATAAAGTGAAACAGAATACAATCAAAGCTTCGCAATCAATTTCTGATTCTAATGTTGATCTGTCTAAATATAAAATTAAGAAGGTTCAGTAATGTCCGATTACTTTACAGAAAAGGTAACAATCTTAGTGATAGACGATTCCGATATTATCAGAACTTCTTTACGGAATTTCTTAAGTGAATATGAGCTCGAAGTAATCACTTGTAATGATGGACTGGAAGGAATTCAAAAAGCGATTGAACACAAACCCAAATTGATCTTTCTGGATTTGATGATGCCGAATCTGGACGGATTGAGAATGCTTAAAGTAATTCGAATTCTTGACGGATTAAAAAATGTACCGGTTATTGTTATTAGCGGACATACGGATAAAAATAATGTGATTGCTGCAATGCAATCGGGCGCTGGAAGAGTATTATCCAAACCTTTGAGTAAAGAAGTATTAATTCGATCAATAAACGAAGTATTAGGTAAAGATTTTCTTCATAATGCTAAGAGGGCTCGGTTCCTTACTGATGTTGAAAAAGAAGAAATTACAAACCAATTGAAAAAATATTTTTTCAATTCTTTACCACAAAAAAGAGGTTCTATAAAAGAAGCATTGATTTTCCGAAATGTCGATCTGTTGCTTACCATTGTCCATGAATTAAAGGGCTCAAGTGGTATGATTGGATTTAGTAAAATCTCCGATCTATGTAAAGAGATTCAAGAAAAACTAACAAGGATTGATATCGATTGGAAAGAAGTCGAAAATCAATGTGAACTACTAAATAATGAGTTTGAAGTTCTGGAAATTCTTAATTCCAAATAGGTAAGAGATGTTTGCAATTATTGGGGTTGTGGTTGTTGTAGTTGGAGTCGTAGTTGGATTTACTATGGCTGGTGGAAACCTGCTTCTGTTAATTCAGATCTCAGAGTTTGTTACTATTGGTGGTGCTGCTATTGGTAGTTTGCTTATTTCTTCCCCCGCTTCTCTAATTAAGAAAATATTTTCACAGATTACTCAAATATTTAAAAGCCATAAGAATACTAAAGAAGATTACATAGAATTGCTCAAGGCAATAAATACACTGTTTCTTACAGCTCAACGCGAAGGTTTGTTAACAATTGAAAAGCATATAGAAAAGCCGGAAGAAAGTGATATTCTAAACAAGAGTAAAATGTTAATTCATGATGAACTTAAAAAGAATTTTTTCTGCGATACTATGAAAGTAATGCTCGCCGGTTCTGTACCACCCCACGATATGGAAAATTTAATGGATACTGAAATTGAAACATTTGTTGCAGAAAACAGACCTATTTCCGAAACTATTGGAAAAGTCGGGGATGCATTACCTGGTCTTGGAATTGTTGCTGCAGTTCTTGGTATTATTGTAACAATGGGTTCAATTAATCAAGGTGCCGAAGCAGTGGGGCATCATGTTGCCGCTGCTTTAGTAGGAACGTTTCTGGGTGTTCTTCTCAGTTATGGGTTTGTTAACCCGATGGCAAGCAATTTACATCATATTGTTGAAGAAAAAGTTCAGGACCTTCAGATTATAAAAGCATTTATTATTGGTTTTGCAAAGGGCAATCCTCCACTTGTTGCTGCAGAAATGGCACGCCGTGTTATTTTCTCCGATGAACGACCAACATTTCAGGAACTTGAAGCTGCTCTTAGAGGGAAAAAATAAATGTCCGATCAGCAGTCAAATAATTCTCCTGGTAACGTTCAATTCGATCAGGCACCGATTGTTAAAAAAATCAAAAAGGTTCATGGCGGGCACCACGGAGGTGCATGGAAAGTCGCCTATGCAGATTTCGTTACAGCCATGATGGCACTATTTATTGTACTGTGGGTTCTTGGCCAAAACGATGAAGTAAAAGAAGCTGTTGCCGGATATTTTAAAGATCCGGTTGGATTTTCATCAAAAGGGCAGAACATCCTTGAGGGAAAAAACTCACAATTAATCGATCTTAACATCGAAGAAGAGATTAAAAGACAGGAAGAAGAAAAATTTGAATTGGAAAAAATGGGTGAAAAACTTAAAGAAGATATTGGTAAAGATACGGAATTGATGAATATCTCAGATCAAGTTAAAGTAGAAATTATTAAAGAGGGTCTGAGGATTGAACTTATTGATTCTGAAAAGGATGTCTTTTTTGAAGTTGGTACTTCGGAATTAAAAGCTGATGCAAAAAAATTAATCCAGACAGTTGGTAAAGAACTTTCTAAACTTCCCAATAAAATTATTGTTGAAGGACATACAGATGCGCGGCAATATCAAAACGATGGAAGTGGTTATTCAAATTTTGAACTGAGTACAGACCGGGCTAATTCCGCTAAACGTGCATTAGTCTCCGGCGGAGTTTCGGAAAAACAAATTGATGAAGTAAGAGGATTTGCCGATACACGTTTAAGAGATGTGAATGATCCATTTAGCTTCTTAAATAGAAGAATTAGCATTACAGTTAGATATACCTCTAAATGAATGATGAAAGAAAAATATTGATTGTTGAAGATGACCCGATGCTACAGGAATTTTATAAGGTTCTTTTTAAACGCCTTGGATACAATTGTATTATTACCGAGAATGGGGAAGAAATTATTAACTATGTTATTAGTGGTGAAATAAATCTATTAATTGTTGACCTTAATCTTAAAAATACGTTCCTTAACTCAAGGGCAATTGATGGTGTTGAGCTTGCACGGTATATTAAACAAAATTTTTATAAATTTAGAATACCAATCCTGGTAATAACGGCGTACTCAACCAATTACTTTGCTGATGAATTACTTAAGGATGGTTT